>NZ_QFGB01000075.1:0-16713 GCF_004369245.1 Pelotomaculum sp. FP
GGAACGGTTAATTGATCCCTGGACAACATATGAACCGAAGTAAACCTCAGTTTCCACTATTGGTTAGTATAACCATATAATTATTATGACTTGTTAATTACATATTATGGTAAACCGATCACGGATGGTTTTTTGTATGACAAATTTATTAAATCATTAATTGCAGGAGGTATTTATTATGAAAAAACAAGAAATATCACCAAAAGGCTATGACACTGATCTATTGTATCAAAAGATTTTTCCACAAAAAGTTGACGAGTATTTTGAGAATCGTCAAATACCAGAGGAATTGTTAGTCAACGGCAGCCTTTATATGGATATCAACAGGGAACCATTTAGTACAATTTTGGACGAGACAGAACAATTTATTAACGAGAACACAGTAGAATGGGGTACTTGGTCAATCGTCAGAAAGGGTAAAGAAAGTCTATTTTCGGATATGCGTAGTTTAGCCGAAATTGTCAGGAGTGAATTGGTCAGTAAGTTTGAGGAATATGATAATGTTGACATGGTTTTTGATGTGTTCATTAACAACGATGACAATTTTAGTTCCGTTCAGACGATTGCTGATTTGGAGAATTTAATTGATAAATACAGTAAAAAAATTGAAAATAGCTATGAAGTAATGATGGATAGAATGACTACTGCTCTGGATAGCTATATTCAAGAAAAATATTCTGCATAAATAAAATTTCATATTTTTTCCATGGCATTATAAAAATGTCATGGAACCTTCTTTTGACAATCAAAAAATAATATATCTGCACTCACTTTTGAGTGTATTTTGTGTTTTATGGGGTATTTTTTCATGATTTTTAATCAAAAATGATGATAAAAAATTGTTCTGTTTTTTCTGCATGAGTGAAGTAGTACTGAAAAACATAATAAAATAGCAATATTTTCATGTTTTTGTGTTTGATGATTTTTTATTAAATTCACATTTGCCTTGTAACAATTTTAAATGATGTTTCTGATGCCCAAATACTTAAAACCAATGAAGTCCCCGCAGAAGCTATTCTACGCAGTCTGAAGCGAATTTGGATTGATTGTATTGCCAATGCGTAAAAATCAAATAAAAATTAATTTTTTGTAATGCATATATTGTACATAAAACAATATGAACACTATACATTGTGTATTGAAATAATAATATAGTTAAAATTGATAAAAGTAATAAATTTATGGGTAAAAAAGTGCATTCAAATTAATATTTTGGCAAAAACAGATTTATTGCTAGATTGATTAAACTAGTAATTTGTTTGTAAAATTATTATTTTCATTTGAAACTTTGATAATCATTATAAAATTATATTCAGCAAAAGACTAAACAGGAGCAACATCCTGCAGCAAATTTTGGCAGAGTAAAAAATAATCCAGTAAAGCAAAGAAAAGTTGCTTTGCAGTATGTTGAATTGTGTGGAATTAAACATGGCACCAATAAGAAAGTCGATTATCGACTCTCTCTTGATGATATTGCAAAACAATTAGGTACAAGCGAGACAACTTTAAAAGAACTTCTTTTAATAGAACGCAAACTTACTCCTGAAATTAAAGAACTTTTAGACGAAGGTATTATCTTTATAATAGAGTATATATCTATATATAAAAAAATAAACTTGCTAATATAGCAAATTGTACTTGACAAAATGGTAATTATATGGTATAATGTATGGGTGTATTCACTGAATTGAGTATTTTCATGTCTATTTGATGGGTATGCCTCACTTCTACTATAATATTACGATAATTGATAACTGTTGTCAATAGTTGCTGATAATTATTTATCAGGAAATTATCAAGAATAATGAAAATGATTCTCAAATGAAAAGAGGTGAGAAGGAATAAAGTCCTATGAATTTAAAGATATTGTTTCTATATATAAACAAGGCAAAACTGATATATTTACAAAATTGATAAAACCATTTAGCTATATACACTATGAGAGTTATAATTATAAAACTACCTACACTATATATATTTTTAAAAATAATGCTAAAATATTTAATTCAATCCTATTTAACTATCTAACTAGCTATATAAAATACTTTTCACCAGATGAAATATCATCAATTTTCCTAACTGGTTTTTCTACTGCTCTTGCTAAAATAAAAGTATATACCAATAATGCAAAAGTCATTGAATTCTTTAAGAAGACAATTGAAAATACTTTTTTAAAAACGTACAATGAAAATTTTAATAATGGTACAGTACCAGCAATGGTTGGAAAGTACAATGATAATCAGGTTATTTCAATAGATCTTGAAATAGAAAATCAAATTAAAGTAGATAATAAAAATAAAACTAGTGTTGGTACTACTGCTAGCAACATAATTGATCATACTAAGCCCTCAGTCAATACAGATAAGTTTACTAAACTTATAGAGCAATTTAATAAAGAAATTAAATTGACAGTCAGGCAAAGGAAAGTATTTCTGCGTTATTTAGAAGGTTGGAAACCGTCTGAGATTGCAAAAGAGTTGTATCCAGCTTTACCCAATAAAAAAAGGCTTAAAAAAATTGATAAAGTAAAGGGGGAGATACGAAGGAAGTTGATTAAACTTGCTAGAAAGCACGGGGTTGATATAACTAATTATTTAGTTGTTAAAAAGAAAAGAAATAAGTATTTTTCAATTCCAGAATATCAGAAGGATATTGAATTATTGAATATATTGCTCGCTAAAGTAGATTGTAAAATGGCAAGGATTACCGACATTAGAAAACAAATTAGCTTTTATTCTGAGCAAAAGTTAAAATTAAAGAAGTTTATTAACCACGCTGAAAATGAAATGAAGTACATCTACAGATACTATATTAAGTATGATAAAAATATATTTAAAAAAGTTGATAAATATTTTACTAAAATGCAAGAAATAGGGGGATAAGCTGGTATATATAATAATATAGATATTTTTTTAAAAACTATTTTTTAAACAAATTGATTACTAGGAGGGTTGACTATAAGTGCATCATTATAAAGACCTCAATAACATGATTATTAAAAACGGATTAAAAAAAGAATATCTAGCAGATAAATTAAATGTCTCACATAATTACTTTTACATGGTCCTAAATGGACGTAAGAATCTTGATAACGGTAAGGTTAAGGAATTAAGTGACATTATCTATATTTACAACACAGTAAGAAAAAGTTTGAGGTTTGCTGTGTAATATATTTTTATGCAAAATTTAAACAAAATAATATCTAGCAAAGGAGGTGCTAAAAATATGAATGATAATATGAATTCAAAAATTGAATTGCTAGGGTTAAAGAAAACTTATTTAGCTTCACTACTTGGAGTTTCCAGGAGCTATATTACTAATTTACTTAATGGCAAAATTGATAATCATGAAAAAATGCAAAAATTAAAACTAATTATAAACGAGTATCAGGATGCAGTCAGGAACAATGGTCTAATATAATATTCTTCTTTGGAGGATTAAATGAATAGGAAAAAATTAGTAAAAGATATTTCTGATTATAACGGAAATAAAATTGAACTAGCTGAATTTGTCATAGAAGTTATTGAGGCAATAGTTGAAGATCAAGAACTAAATAGAAACGAAAAGAAAGCGTTAGATGATGCAATAGACCTAATTTACCCCAAAATTAATGATATGGAAAGGTGGTGTAAATGGAATTGAGTTAGTCCTTAAATTGCAATGTTACATATTAAACAAATATTATAATACATAAAAACAAAAAACCCACAATTGGCAGTTGTGGATTTGAAAATTATATAGATTGTATATTTCCAATCATAATATTAACATAAATATTAAATTATGTCAAGGAGTTTGATAAATATAATAAATAAAAATATAGCAATGAAAAGATACGTAGCTCGGTTCCAGCAAATCAATGAACAAGAAATACAGAAAAATTATCGAGGAGAGGTATCCGTGGTTACTTAAAGGGGACTACTGCTTAACCCTATCTGATGACGTTGACAGTTTGGTTTCCTGTGCAATTTTACATAAGGTATTTGGTTATCCTATTCATTATTTTTACGATTTTAACGGACTGTATTGCAACGGGTTACCCTTTCTTTGTCCAGAACCAATAGGGGTTGATCTTACCCTGGTCAGGGGAAAGACCATCTGCAATCATGTTTCAAGGATTTCTGATATGGATAGTTACAATCCAGAGGCAGCAAATTTAAACCTAATTGATGGTATAACTGCCCAGAATTTTACCCGCAAATATGCCGGAAGTACAGCAATATTCTTATTTAGCTTGCTCCGTGATCAATTCAAAATAAAAGAAAATGATTTATTTTGGGCAATTTTGCTATGTATAGACTCATATTTCAAAGGATATAAACCGGAGTTTCGAGACCGGCAGCAATACTACCTGTGTTCTGCCCTGGAAATGCCGGAAGTGTTTGAATTACAGAAGAAATATTCCTTGTCAGACTTTGAGAAAGTTCAAAATAAATTAAAAATGAAGGGAAAAATCAGAATAGAAAATGGGCAGTTAAATATTTACAAGGATCATTTCAGGCAGCTATTAGATCATATCGGTTTAGAGCTGCACAAAATTGAAAATGATTTTTACCAGATAGAGCAATATGAGAAGGTCATTGTGCCATATAAAAATGTTCCGACCATTGAAAAAAGTAATCTGTCTACATTTGCATGCACATATGCGGTTAGTGGAATTGGGACAAAATACATAAACTAATTAATTATACGAGGAGAATCAAAAAATGAAAAGTAACCTTACAAAATTTAAAAGAGAAAAGGAAAAGGCAGAATCATTTTTACTTATGGATTTGGAAGAGATACGTGAAATAGCTGAGAAGCAGAATAACAAGGCAATAAAAAAACATGTCAGAAGTATAATGAAAAATTTTGTAAAATACAAGAACAATGTATATGCATTATACGGAGAAATAATTGATATGCAAGATGAACAAATCAAATTGCAATCAAATAACATTGAATTACTAAAAAATTATAATGAATCAGAAGAAATACTTAAGCAAGAGATTGATGATTTAAAAAATAAAACTGAGTATTTGTATATAAAATTACTTCCATTTAATGCATATAAGATTCTTGGGTTTGAAAGTAATGAGTTAGTTACAGAAAAAGAAATAGAGAAGAAGTACAAGTTATCAAAATGGAATAATTATGGTAATGATGACAAGTTAAAAGAAATCGAAGTGGCAAAGCAAGTAATTGATAAGATCTTATTGTGCGGTAGTATTAGTGGTTATTACAATAAACTATTTGAAGAAGATAGAGTAAAAGAAACAGAATGATTTTTTACGAATAGTAAATAAGCGAGGGTGGGGAAGTACCTTCTTCAATGTAAAGGAACATATGTTCTGCGGGTTAAATTGTGGACACAAAATTTTAGGACAATTAACACCCGTCTATTTCAGGACATTATGTGTTAGCAGTAACAAGATGTTGCTGGGGAGATTATTAAGAGTCTTATATAAGCTGGGGGAGAGATATACCCTCTCCCCCAGGTTCCCATTATTAGGGTAAAAAAATGAGGGAGGGATATAAAGGTTGTTTTAGCTACAAGTAAATTGATTCCATTATTCAAGAAATGAAAGACAGGTTAAGTAAAAATAATAGTTCAAAAAGGAGAATTCCAAAATGAAATACGAAAACATATTTAATATGCGTCTAGCCGGATATCTGCTTTTACAAGGTATCCCTATAATTGGACTACTTAGAAATGATAAAAATGGACTTTTTGTTTTCGTTTTTAAGGATTCCGAAACACTGCAAAACATGGTAAAAGAATTTCTTCAAAAATATAAAAAAGACAAATTTAATCAAAATGGGGGTATTTTTATTGGGACTAAACTTGAGCAAGAACACTGTCCAGCTATGCACAATTGATCAAATTAAAAGATCTGCTCAAAAGCAGAAAGAAATAATATATATTCATCCTGCACAGGACTTTGTAAAAGGTTTAATGTGGTATGGAATTAAATTATTAGATGATAGTTTAATTATGAGGGATTATATAATAAACAGTGATAAACAATATATCCCATTATTTGTTCAAGAGGGGGTAAATATAGATGAAGACGATGAAGATAAAGTTATAAAAATTGATTATCTAAAAGAAAATAACATTGTTGTGCCATTCAGAAATTTATCTTATTCAAATTTTTCGTCAGATGGCATAATTCGTTTTATTGATGGTAATAATCCGTTACCTCTGGAAATACATAATAAAATTAAAAACATACTAAGAACTTACATATATTTTGAAGATGAAAATATTTATAATTTAATTCCATGCTGGATCATGGGTACATACTTATTTATGTGTTTTCGAACTTATCCATATTTACATTTTCAAGGAGAAAAGGCAAGTGGGAAGACAACACTATTTAATGTGGTTTCTCCATTGTGCTTTAATAGTCTCTCTAGTAGCAATATTTCTAAGGCAAGTTTTTATAGAGATATCGAAATAAATAAATCTACGATGTTAGTGGATGAATTTGAAAAATTCCAAGATACGTTAGAAGGCGAATTCATAAGTATTTTAAATAGTGGTTACAAAAAGGATTCGTATGTTATTAGATGCGAAGAGAAGAAAAAAGAATATCTACCAAAAAAGTTTTCTATGTATTCACCTAAAATGTTTGCTGGAATAAATGATGTTTATGATGTACTAAACGATAGATGTATTAGAATTAACATGTATAAACTGAACAAAAATACAAAAATTAAATATCTTAAAATAACAGATAAAATAGATAATTATTTTAAGGAATTGCGGGATGACCTTTATATATTTGGCTTAAACTACGCTAAGCAAGTTTATAAAACATATACTAAAGAAGCAATGAAAAATTATAAACCATCTGCATTATCACCAAGGGAATGGGAACTTTGGGAACCAATTTACATATTAGCTCATACTGTTAGTGATGACGTTTTGAAAAGTATAATTAAATTGTCCAGTGTTTCCAGTGATCAAAGAAAAGATGATGATATTGAACGTAATTTTACATATAAGTTTGTCAAGTGTTTTATTGAAACTGTCAAGGGCATGACACCTATTGAAGACCAATTGGGTATGACCTACTATGACAGAAATGATTTACTAAATAATATTAAACTAGACGATGAAGATTTTTCTTTGTTTTTTAAGAAGATGAATACTTTTACTAGGTATTTAAAAAGTAAATTAAATATTAAGGAAATAGATCATCCATTTACCAGGGAGAAAAAGACAATTAAAACTATTGGTATACCAGATGGGTTCTTAAATTCACTGGCAGAGCAGTATAATTTGACTTCCAAGTTAAGTACGGAAGCAAAGAAATTTACAGATGATAAAGGTACTTCAGATCATTTATGGTTCCTACATACAAAAGACAAAGAAAATCAAAGACCACAAGTAGTTGAAGCTGTGCCCGAAGTATCTGAAATACTTGTAAATTCCGGTAGTCCAATAAATCCTGACGTTAATCAAATTTTATAAATCGTAATTTCGTAATTTTTCGTAATTTAGGAAACCTTGATTTTACTGACTTTTTAATTATGAATTACGAAATTACGATAATTACGAAATATAAAATATATAAAAAATAATGGTTTGCTGGGAGTCAAACTGGAGCAGATATATAGATCATAAAAAACGTAATTTTCGTAATTTCGTAATTTGATTACTAAAACTCTTGTATATCAAGGCTTTCAGGAATTACGAAAAAATTACAAAATTACGAATTGGAATAGGGAGTAGAACTCCACCTATAAAATTGAGGAGGAAAATTTACATATGAGTCTGTGTTTAGCTTTACAAAGTAAGAATGAAATTTATATGGCCGGAGATTCAAGGGTTTCTGTTGATATAGAAGGTAAAAAATATCGCTGGAATGACAATTATTCAAAAATCGAGCAAGTTGGTAATTATGTAATATTTAAAGGAAGCAAAGCTGATGTAATGAATAAGATTGTTGAGAGATTTAGAAGAAGTGAGATTAATGACTTAGCTTATTTCAAACAATGTTGCATTGATGAATACAATGATTACAGAAATAGAGAAGGTGCTAAATTTAAGCCATATGCCGAGACCAATAAAATGATAGTAGCAAGTCTCATTGGAACAATTGAAAATAATATACCTTTAGTTTATTTCATATCTGATGCAGTTGATTTTAATATCATGAAGATTGAATTGCCTATTGATAAGGATTTGCAAGATATATTATTAGGTGTCAGTGCTGATGAAGCACAGAAAATATATGAAGATTGTAAATTCAATTTTGACGATTCTGATAACGTTTTTGAAAATTATAAAAAAATATATGAAGGTGTAACAGGTGATGAAATTGGTGGTACATTAACAGTATTTCGTATTAATAACTATGGTATTACTAATAGACAATGCGGGTTAATGAATTCAAAATATATTAACGAATTGGCAGATTATTTTTTAAATAATAGAGAATGTAGTGGTTTTGCTAATTGTACTTCATTAAAAATAAACAGTGTGGATATTTTAGATTCTATGTATCAGATCAAGGGAGACTATTTAAGTGATAATAGTGTCGGTATATCAAAACTGAAAGTAAATGAACTTTACGTAGGCACAGGTGGAATTAGACTTGATCCTAGTGCAACAATAAGTTGGAACCAGGTAACGAGTCAGCCGTTTATACCTTCTACCGCTGCCGATGTTGGAGCGTTATCTACATCATGGGCTAATGGTCTTAGTTCCTTGCCTAGTTTTATTACCTCAACAAAAATCACATCCACAACAGTAGAAAGTCCCTCTATTGTAGGAGGGACAATCTTAGGTGGTAATATTATATCTAATAGCACAATTAATGTCACCACTGATTTGCGAGTGGGATCAAAAATATATATGAATCCAGGTAGTTTTACATCTGATTTAGTATTTGTTGATCCAGATGTTAAGATATATGCCGATCCTGTGGCAAAATCTCTATTGTTAACTACAAATGGTCATGGTGGAATATATGCAAATGGTCAAAGGATTGATGTTGCACCAGTAGCAGTATTTGGTTAATAATAGATTAGTTAAAGTTAATAATAAATAATTTGTTCTGGTTGTCTATTTCCGTGGTGTATTCCATATTTAGAGTGTAAAATACAGTCTTTAATGGTACCATAGTTCTTCCCTGATATATTGTAGCACCTTTCTCCTCTCCTGGTTTTGTGCTAATAGGGTATGATAATGATTTATCTTTATTATAAAAACAACCTTCATAATAGGTATCGTTGATACTCAGATATTTTTGTTCAAATTTAACATAATTACCTCCATTAGCTGTAAGATTTCCTTTGATGAAGGGGTTGTTGGATGGCTCTATTTTGTAATCTTTGTAACCAATACTTATTAGACTAGCAATAGCACCAATGCCAGAGTAGTAATTATTGCTATTGTCAAACCACCATATATCAGAATTGTAATTATATATTTCCCCGTTAATTTTTACTACTGGCTGTAGATCTTTTAATAAAGAAAATTGGCTTTGTGTTGTAGAAGATGTATTTGATGGATTAGACATAGTATTGCTTGTCACAACTATACTATTACTTGCGGCATCCCAAGATACAGAAGCTCCCAAAGCTTCAGCCAGGAATCTTGCTGGAACCATAACTCTCCCGTTGATCTCTTGAGGAGGTACATCACATTGGATAGACTGACCATTTACGATCAGCTTGATCGGGTTGTTTGCTAATGCAAAGGTTGAGGAAATTAACATACCTACAAGAATACCAATTACCAGATAAAAGGTACGAGTCTTCAATTAAATCATCTCCTTGTTTAGTATTGGTTAATTGTTATAATATTTGCAATGAATACAAAGTATCCCTCCCTATATATTATTAAATTGCTTTAGAAATGCGATTTCTTTAAAGCTGCAACTTCCTTCGTTGAACAATACTGTCACAGTTTTACCTTTCTTGCGATATTTATTGAAAAAATGTGTTATCTAAAATCATTTTCTGTTATATTTTGATCTTCTTTTAAATATCATAGTTCAACAATTGAATAGTAGTACCTTTGACAATTAATGTCGAAAAATAACAGATTAAAGGAGATGTCATTTATTTATACCAATAACAATCATATCAAATGGAGTGAACTAATCAATTTAAAATCAAAAAAAACAACAATTAATGATCAGCTCATTCTCCCTGTCACTTTTAACGGGCAGGAGATTTTTTATTGTAAGCAAATTCCTGAGAGTCTTTTGATTTTTATGATGCACAAATATTTATCAGCAAGCAAAGTGTATATTCCGCTGAGAAAAAACACCTAGACCACCGAAGTTGAACACTAAGACCGTTTAAATTGAACAATCATTCCGTAGTGGCTGTACATTGATAACTAAAGGATCACATGGTATACTCAAACTGCTTTTACTTTTAAGCAGGATAGGGCAACACTGAGGAGTGACCCGAGCGGCTTAAGAGTTTTGCGGGGAGAGTGATGCCGGTGAGCGTCGCTCTTTTTTTGTTAAAAGCAACATAACATCACTCTCTTTGGAAAACTAAGCGATAAACCTCGGGAGTTTGAGGGCAGAGGGGAAAGCGTAATTTTTGGCCGACCAAAGGAAGGACAAAAATTCGCTTGGGGTGAATGCCCCCACAATTATTTGATAAATAGAAATAATTGAAAGAAGGTAAAAAAGATAAAGAAAATTGATTTTAGCAGTATATACGATAAATTAGAAATAAATGGATATATAAATATTTACAAGAAATATCAGAGCAAGTTGGAACCGACATACTTTTTTGATCCATGGGGAATCCATGGAATTCTTCATGCTAAGAGGGTATTTTTTTTGAGTTTAGTTTTAGCTTATTTTAATAATTTAATTTACGAGAATGTTAATATTTTGGCTTACGCTTCAATTTACCATGACATAGGAAGAACTGATAATGGTGTTTGTACTGAACACGGCAGGGAAAGTTTTAAAAAGATAAAGGAATACCGTTTAGTAAAAGTAAACAATGAGAACGAAGAGATATTAAAATATATAGTGGAAAATCATTGTATTTCAGATTCATTAGCATTTAGCAGCCTTAAGAATTACCAGATAGAGAATAATGATAGAGCAATATTACTTCTTAAGATACTTAAAGATTCAGATAATCTTGATAGAGTAAGGCTTGGTGATCTGGATATTAGTTATCTAAGGTGTAATTATTCTAATAAATTGGTTTATCTAGCTAATCAATTATTGAGATATATTAGATAAGGAGTGATTAAATTGACTAAAAAATATATAACTATAGAAAATGTTGAGGCATTAAAGTATTTTAAGTACATAATTGATTTACTTTTTAAATATTACGAAGGAATCCATTATCTATATAAGCAAAAAGATTACTTTATTAATAATATTTCCAAGTATTTATTTATTTCTAGTATTTTTGAACTTAAAATCAAAGAGATTGCTGAGTTAAATAGTTCCATTCAAAATTTCATAAAAGACATGAGAGAAATATATTCAGAAAGAATTAGCGTAAATTCCTCGTTTGATAGTCTAGTAGAATCAAATTATAGTATTGTGGATTCTTATGTTTCTGCTTATGTTGTGAAGAAGGAGATAGACTATATAAGTAAGACAAGGGATTGTAGCAAAGTTGTTGATTTTTTAAATAGTTATTTACTTTTGTTTAAGACCTGTATTGAAACAAATTTTGAAACTATTCAATAGTTAATAATTATAATGATGGCAAAACTGCAATTGACGGAGAAATCGAGAGAAAAAATGATGAGAGTTTAATAGAGCTAGGCAGAAAGGCAAAATATTTAACTGATATTCAAAATGAAAAAATATTCAAAGAATATAACATTGGTTTTGCTGATTACGGATATGTTAACACGAACTTAAATAATGTAATATTCAACTCTTTTGAGAAACATTTAAGTTGCCTTGAAAAAAATGACTATAAAATTAATACATCCAACAAGGTAATAACCATAGAACACGATGATAATATTTTCAAGATCCGTTGTGGTGTAAAAAATAAAAAGAAATTATATCATGGAACATCGTTACAAGCAGCAAAACAAATAATAAAAGATAAATGTCTCCTGGGAGCTTCTGTAAGCTATTCCTGTTTTGATTTTAATAAAGTATTTTTCTCTAATAAATTTAATATATCAAAATTCTATGGTTTATTGGGTGGTTGGAATCCGAAATATTCAGGCAAGGATATTTACATTGTATTTGAATGTGATTTATCAGAATATAAAGTTTATAATATTTTAACACGAAATGAGTTCTTTGTTTGGGGTAATGTTAGCACAGACTCAATAACGAGGATTTTTCTTTGTGAAAAAGATGAAATCATTAAAGAAATTACAAAAAAAGAATTATTGCAGTTATAAATCAATGTCTATTATGAAGGAAATACTTCTTTTATTACCACTAAAGAGCAATGGATCATATAGTAAAATGAAGTAAACAGGAGATATATTGAGATAATATGAGTGTAATCGATAGCAATTAATTCACATGGTTAATAATTAAGCTATATCTTTTGTAAAAACAATTTATAAACCAATTAGAGAGAGGATTGCAGACTTAAATTCTCTCTCATTGGGTGTGATTAGTTAAGATGGTTAAATATTATACCCATCTATATAATAGGAATAAAGTAAGAATATGGATAATGGTGAAACGAATTTGGTATTAAACAGTTCTTTATTTGAGAGCATGTTATTATCGAACATCTGTTCTATGTGCGATCATAAGATAAAACTGGTAGGATTACTTAAATAGATCAGATAGTTTATCATTATCAGAATCTTTGCCATACTCAATTTTGTAAATTAGTTCTGTGAGCATCTCTTTTAATTGGTTAATATTAGTAGATAGATATCCGTCTCCCTGAACTCCTGAAAGATCATAGATTCTACCATTTTTAAGCTGGGTTAGTTTGTGTCTTATGTCTTTAATTTCTCTTCCGTATTTGCCAGTAATATCGATTATTTTATTTGACATTTTGTGCACTCCTTAAAAAGAAATTACCATGCATTGGTTATTGTATTATTATTACAATTATTTTGGTTTTCCTGCAATATAAAGAACGCGGAGACAATAAAAATCATCACCTATAATTAGTCATAGAATATTGATTATATGAAATAAATATGGTATAATTGGTCATAGAATACAGGATAAATCGTAGCCTATCTCAAGAATAATTCGTCATAGAATATATTTTAATTAAGGGGTGCCTATCTATGACCAACATTATTGAAAAGTATTTAGAGGAACTTATTCAGGATGGCAAGGATGAGAAGACTATTATTGCTTACCGGACAGTGTTAAATCAGTTTAAGCAATGGATGGAAGAGACAAACGGGTATTCTGATATTGCCAAAGTTACCCCAATGGATATTAAGGAATTTAAACAATATATGACGGTTAACTTGGAGCGTAAACCAGCAACGGTTAATAAGGCTCTGGTTGTCTTAAAGAGTTATTTCGAATGGACAGCAGAGAATAACATAACTAATATCAATCCTGCCCGTAAAATAAAACTGGTTGAAAAACAGAAACTTGCTCCTAAATGGTTAGAACGGAATGAGCAGAATAAATTAATAAGGGAAATTGAAAAGGAAAAGAACGATTATAAACGGGCAAGGGATATGGCAATTGCTCAAATTATGATGCAGGCTGGTTTGAGAGTTGAGGAAGTGGCTAATCTTGAATTGAAAGATATTGAGGTTAATTGCCGTTCTGGTAAGGTAATTGTTCGTCATGGTAAGCGGGATAAGTACCGTGAGGTTCCTTTAAATAAGGATGTCAGAGATTCTATTAAGGAGTACATGAGAGTTAGAGAGAATCATAAGTATAAAGGTAGCCAGTTTCTTTTTGTAAGTGAGAGAAGCCCACAGATGACTGTAAGGGCAATACAACATTTAATGGAAGTGTATGGTGAATCGGCTAAGATAGAAGGATTGACATGTCACATTCTTAGACATACTTTCTGCCATAATCTAATAGTAGCAAAGGCAGGTATTGAGAAGGTAGCTATACTAGCCGGTCATTCTAGTTTGGAATCAACAAAGATCTACACAGTACCAGGGCAAAGGGAATTGCAAGATGCAGTTGAAAAGATTGGGGTAAGTGAAGATTAATCCTGCCAAGAGGCAGGTTTTTTCTTTACTCCTGGCTATTAGGGGTGTCCGGGGTATTTTACATTTTCCATGCCGATAAATTCCAGTAATTGGTAATTAGTTCATCTGTCAACTCACCCAAGGGGTATCGCCCGATAGCCGATAATTTTGTATAGCCAAAAATTTATTTAAATAAAACATTTAGAATATCTATTTGTTTTTTTAGTAAATTCTCTTCTTGTTCAGAGTTTAGGTGTTTTTTGATTGTAGTTTCTGATTCAAGTGTGAGTTTGCAAGCTGAAAGAATATCATTATCTATCATTAAAGCAGATCTAATAAAAGTATTAGAAAATATTGTAGGGGTGTACCCGTTTCCTGTTACTTCTTTAGATATTCTTTTTATTTTTTTGCTTATTGCTTCCCCTGTAATTGAAAATATTTTATCATAAGGCTTAACGATTGGGAATGATTTCCTATACTCTTTAATCAAATCAACTAGTTCTTTTTTTATCGGTATATACTTAATTTCAGTGCCCATATCAAAATGCAAAGTGCAATATCGATTTTCTAAACTAATCTGATAATTGGTGAGATTGGCAATGTATTTTCTACTTAACCCAGTGTACAGGAAGAAAGCTACTAATAAGCGATCTATTATCGCATCCTGAGTATCATTATGTACATAATTAATTAACTTATTAATCGAAACATTATCAATGTATTTCTTTGGTTTTTCCTTGGTTATGGGTTTTTTTACACCTTTCATTATATCTTTATTTATTAAATCATTTTTATAGGCAAAAGAAAAATAATTGTTAAGAGCTACATAGTAATTAAGCTTCTCTTTATCTGAGCGATCTAATTGATCTATAAAAGTATTAATTTCATAATAAGAAATTGTATTTATTGGCCTATCTCTATGATTTAAAGTCATGTATTCAGTAAAAAATTTATTAATTCTTGTTCTATAGAACGTCATTGAATCAATTGGAATAGTCATAAGATATTTGTCAAGTATTTCATTAGATTTATCCAAATATTGGTACATTTAAATCCTCCTGCAATATTATGTGTACTAAAATTTTATATTTTAATAATTTCCACAGAAGATGTTATTTTCCTTTTTTAAAAAAATTATTCCTCTTATGTTATAAATAAATATTATTTTAAAAGAAATGCCAATAACGTAGGCTACCTTGCACCATATGTATATGTGTGTCAAAGGGGATTTTTCCGGAACTTATATGTACCCTCTATTTCCGGCAGAATCCTTTCACGTGGTTCGATCGTATAAATCCTTTCATATAAAGGGTTTTAGAGTTTATTATCCTTAAAATTGGTCAAGTGGTCACTGCTCAAAATTATGACCCCGTAGGATTCGATTTAAGACATTAAAAATCAAAACTACCAGGGAGTCATTTTATGCGTTAGAAAACGAACGTGGTGAATTATAAATTATTGCTCGTGTTTAGAAAGTCAGGCATATCAAAGGTTTCAAGGTTGTAAGATATTGGCAATTTTCAGCAAATCGTTAACAGGTAATTCCGTTAGCTTTTGGACATTATATCTTAGCTATAATACCATAATGATATTTACGATGGCAATTTGGGCATAAAGCTATGGCATTTTCTATTGTATCATCACCATCATCAGCTAAAGCAACAATATGATGTACTTCTAAATATGGACTATTATCGCTTTTACGTAAAAATGGAGCTGGTTTTTTACATGCCTCACAGATACCTCCAGCACGTTCTAAAACCTCTGCTACTACATCAGGATTTCTTTGAAAAATAACTTGAGTTACTCTTACCTGATTCGGACTCTTATCGGCATTTGAAAGCCGCCTCAACCTTGCTTCCTTGGATAATTTTTGGGATTGTTCAACGGCATTGACAAATTTATTTTGATAATAATCCTGATCTTCTGAGATTTTTCCTAGTATATCTGATATCCTAATTTTATTGAATCTTTTTTGCTTTTCGTCCTGATCTGCTGAAATTGGATAATTTAATATTTTAACAGAGGCTTTTCTGTGACTTTTCCAAATATCGTTATTATGTATTATATTGTTAACATTTTCAATATTTCCCGAATGTGCCCATATCAACCTTTTTGCAGATCTTTTAGTTGATTTAACTATTTTAAATTCAAATCCGTCTATATCCTCTTCAGGTGATTTATCCAATAAGAGCCAAATACCCTTATCAGGTTGATATAATCTAAAGGCAGATAAATAAATTCCACCAATAACAAGGCTTATATAGGTTTTTCCTATCTTAAACCAGGTTTTTTCTGGAATTAATATATTCTCAATAGATAATTGAAAAAAAGTCCATATATCTTGAGCTGATGTAGAAAGACCTTTTTTACTAGCCCATTCTTTTATATTATTTTCCAGATCAATATTCATTATTAATTTCACCTCTTGTTAAATAGGAAATATCCTCTTTGGTAATGGCTTGGAGTGGTTTCCCTAATAATCTCAATCCATAACCCCTCGTATAATAGTATTAGAACCACCGGACAACCAAAATTCCAATTGAGGGAAATATGGGTAATCCAGATAGGTTCGGGAACCGGTTCCCAAAGTACGGGTACCGAGACCAACAAAAATCATTTGC
>NZ_QFGB01000076.1:0-16581 GCF_004369245.1 Pelotomaculum sp. FP
CCCCCTTCGGCTTCCTCCAGACCCCACCGTTACCAGTGACGCCCTTGCCTACGGGTTGTCTTCCCGCTGGTTAGGTGACAGGGTTTCTTTCAACCCATCGGTGCGGCAGACATGCCGGGCAAACTAAAATAAACTTCATCTGCCGATGAAGTTTCATTTCCTTGAGAAGTTAGGTAAATATAGATGCCAACAAGTAGTTACTCATGGTCAGACCGTTAAATCGGAATTGACAGTCAAAGATTAAGTTCCTTTTCATAAATTCAGATACTTCTCATCGATTCAATTCGATTATTATATCAGGCTCTTCATATATCCGAGAAAGGCATCATACTGCAAATCCGAAAGCATTGGCAATTCGCTGTCGGGCAGTCCAAGCCGGGCCAAAACGCTCTTGCGGAGGTTGACGCTGCCTCTTTGAAGCTCTTTGGCGGAAACCTGTTCACCTGCTTGAATTTTTGTAGCAAGCGTTGGACTGGCCACAACGGTCACCGTTTCTTCGTCAATCACACGAAATTTTTTAGCGACAGTTTCAAATTCGTGTAGGCGATCGGCTTTACATATCTCTTCCGACAATGCCCCGCGCATCTTGCATTCCTGGCGAAATGCTTCCGTGACAGCTTCGGTGACGGATACGGCAGAAAGCCTTCCGGAAGAAATCATTTTCCGAAATACACTTTTTGAATCATTGAAGCTTGAATCAACGGTAAAATTGTCCTCCGTAATCGTAAATGCAACCAGCACCGCATCTTCATATTCCCTTTCGCTGTTTCTTCGAATACGCCCGCTCAACTGAATGTAGCTCTGCAGGGAACGCAGCTCGCAAAAGCCGCAGCGGAATGAAAAATCCATACCGCATTCTACGCAGCTTGTGGCCACCAGCGTCCAATCTTTAGAAAATTCCGATTGGGAACATAGCCTTCGCTCGATCTTGGCAATCGTGCGTTCCCTATCCTCCGGCGTGAGAGCAGAAGAAAGATGCAATACGTCGTATCCCTGCTGATGCAGAAATTTGGCAAAAGCTGCGGCGGATTGGACTGTGTCCAGCACAACAATTTTAGAGCCGTGATAATTATTTAGGTATGCCGCAAGCTCCACCGCTCCGTAAAAATGCGGAATATTGCCGCTCCATGCATTCAGGTCAACCCTTGATTGCTCGAAGGCGTTCAGGCTCTCCGAAACCTCGAGAGGCAGCAGGGGTACGGCGCACAGCCGGTCCTGCTTTTGAAAGGCAGGACTCTCCCAGAATTTTACCGTTGTGGCGGAACACATGCAGATGCGGCATCTCCATTGAGATGCGAGTTCAGTAATCCATTTCCATGCGGGCAGCATCAGACCGACAGGCAAAGCGGCGTGGTACTCATCAAAAATGATGCCACTGCCCGGAAGCTGCTGCAACTTGCGCAGCTTTGCCGGCAGGTTACCCGCCAGCGTTTCAAAAAACTGAACCGCAGTAGTGACGATAATGGGCGCTGTCCAGGTCGTTGCCAGACGCCGATACTCGGGGTCCTCAAAATCCGCCTGATGATGGTGCTCGGCCACAACTTCTTCAGGATCCTCACCGTCCAGTACAACAGCTTTCCTGAGTACCTCCACCGTTTGGGAGATGATATTGGTGTATGGCAGCACCACGAAAATATGCCGCAGATGATGTGCCTGCGCAGTCTTTAGCATATGCGCCATGACTGCCGTGGTTTTCCCCGTGCCCACAGGGCTGTCGCAATATTCCATCACGGCGTCTGTGGCGGCGCCTTTACAGATTTGATAGAGAAGGGTGCGCAGATGGTTACGTTCGCTATCTTGTTCTGTGCGGCCCTGCAGGTTCTGAACATATCTGTCCAGCCTTAGCCTCCGTTCTTCCCACCGCGGTTCCGCACCTATCAACAGTTCACCGGCAGTATCCGAATGGTCAGCGTCTACCAGACAACTCAGCAGAATGCGGTATTCCAGTGCTGAAAGCTTCACCGCTTTTCTATCGGTGGGTTCCGGAAGTTCGCCAATCTCTTTAACGTGGATCCGCAGATAATTGCAGAGATTTTTGTCAGTGTCGGACATGGCCGTCAAAAAACGGAAAGGCGTATCTGCGACTTTATGCGCATACATATCCGGCAGTCCCGGGCGGTGATGCGAGTATACCAGAGTGACCTCCGGGCATTCCGGCTTGTCCCCCAGCAGATATTTTACGCCTGCGTCCCGATGCTCAATTGGAAGCCTTTTTGCTTGTTTCCTTCCGTAAAGAACGTCCTGATTTTCCCCTGCCAGCTTTCCCACATCATGAAACGCCGCCGCCGAATTGAGAATACCACTATAAAGCTCAGCCTTCTCTTTGGCGATATGCGGAGCCAATGCCTCCAGATTTCCCTTTACCTTTTCAATCACTCCGCATATATGATCGCGGTAGGATTGCGCCGGTCTGCCGCCTCTGGCGCTGTGTGCGATCGGAATCATAAGGTTTCCATCAGGTCCACAACGGGGGCGGTTTTTCCTGCCAGCTTTTCATTGAGCCTCGCAATGCTGTGTTGAAGCGCCGTTTCATCATAATCCTTCCAGGATGTAGCCGGGCCGGTTCCGCCCGCTATTCGAACAGGGGTAAGCACCTCGATGATGCGAAAATCGTTATAAGTACCCCGGGCGCGGTTATGCTCCACATAGAATGCGTATCGGATGTCCACCTGCGGACGGACATATGATGCCGTCTCTTTGTACGCATGGGGGATCAGCCGCAGGAGCAGTTCAATGTCTTTTTTCGTGCAATGAGTTTTCTGTGCCGCTGTTGCGTTGATGAAAAACGGCATGGCATACAGGCCATACGACACGATACGGAAAGCCAAAGGCGCCATGCCCTTGCTCTTGTCGTCCTCAACAGGAAGCACCTTGGTCGTTGTCATGCGTTCAATTTTGATTGGATCAAGGGATACGCCTAGACCGAACTGCACAACACCGGACGTAATGAAGGAGCCCTTCTCCTCCGTTTCCTCTTCAAGAAACGTCGTACCGAATACCCGCACATCCCAGTATTTTGCCAGCAACTCTTCAGAAGAGAGATTGCGGATATCAGAACGCTTTGTTGTTTTGCTTTCTAAGATATCAAAGCCTTCTTCCGGCAAATTCAGTTCTTCCGCCAATTCCTTCCACAGCGGAGAATCCTTGGCTTCCACCAGATCACGCAGCTTCCTCTTAAAGGAGACCGGAGAAATCTCTCCCCGTCCGTCTTGCCTGGTTCGGGGATCGCTTTCGCGGTCGGGATCCCCGTTGGGGTTGGAATTGGTCACATCAATTAAAAGTAGGCCTGTCCCTCTGTTGATGATTTCACTCATTGACATTCTCCTCCTTTATATTCGGTTTGTTTAAGGAGTTCATCTCCTTCTTTTCGTACGGGATAGCGGCCAGATATCCCAAAAGCACCTGGGCCTGCTGAGCGGGGCTGAACTGCTCTGGAAGTTCACTTTCCGCAGCCGCAATTTTCATGCTGACTTCCTCAAATTGTCTTAATAACCTCTTTGCCCTTCCGATGTTGTGTTCTTCTGCTTTTTCTGCCCAAGCTATATAGATTCTCATGCGTTCACTTAACCTGAGAAATGCTTCAATCGGATTTTCAAGCGCGATTGGAAACATCTCGTTCCCCATCAACTGAGCAGGAATAGAGGGATTCTTTTTATCGCTGCTTCTCACCTGAACACAGTATTCCTTATGCAGCATGTCTGCCAGTTTCAGGAACTGCCCTACATTGAAAGGTACGTCTAACATATAATTCTCCTTTCTGATACCTGATAAATAAATCAAAATGGAAAGCAATGCCACAAACATGGCGGCCTGCCTTGCCTGTGTTCGGGATTGCTTTGTGAGCGGCAGTGCATAATCTACAATCAGTTGATATGCCATATCTTCCAGCAGCCAACGACTCTTTTGTACGGTCAGTTGGAAAAAACGCTCCAACAGTTGCGAACGATCCGTCTGCAAACCCGGCGTATAGAGACTATATATCTCGTGAAGCGAGGCGTCGCTTTGCTTCATCGGCTTTCCGGATCCCGAGCGGGTATAGTTAATTTTAAACAGTTGGCAGATCTCGCTGGGGCCGGGGCAAATCGGCGTTACAATAATATTCTCTTTTTTATCCCGTACTCGTATCTCTATAGGTGGGGTATTTCGGGATGCAGCATCCCATGTAAGCAGATTTTCGCGAAGCCGCTCTGCCGTAAAAGAGGTTTCATACACAACTTGCTTTCGCCCCGGATCCAGCGTTTCCAAGAGAATTAGATTGACTTTCGCGTTTGGATTTCTGCGCAGGACGTCCTCAAGGTTCCCAAGCACCTGCTTACACAACGCTTCATAAACGGCCTCTGCCGTTTCCCGATATTCTTCCGGATCATCAAAATCAGATGGGTCACCAAGGATTTTGGCCAGATACGCATTGTTTTGCGGGTCATCCGGCAGATAAGCCAGCAACAGGTTTGGTTTTTCGCGGTTACTATCACTCATGGCGCGCCATGACCTGTCTTTTCTGGAATCAGCCGTCAGAAACGCAAGGGCGTCGCTGATGGCACGGATTTCATTTGCTCCGGCTTGAAAAGCCTCCGTGCCGGTCATGGTATAGCGGGTAAGGCATGGCGTATCGGATTTTTTGGAATACAGGTAAGTAAGGCCCAGCAGAGGGATGTTGGGATTTGGATACTTATCCCCGATTCCCGCAGTTTTAGTTCCTGAAAAGGGTGAAATGACAGTAACCGCTTGATGCTCGGAACCCTCTACGGTATGCTTGCTGTTGAGTAGTTCGATCAGAGTGCGCTGCGTTTCAGATGAAAGCACCAGATTTTCGTAATTCCCGGTTTCATACATATCATAATAAGTCATGCAGCCGGCGATATATTTTCCTTTCTTTGAATCAAAAGTACCGACCAGCAGTTTTTTGATCAAGTCAAGCAAATCCTCCTGCCCACACCGCAGGATTTCCTGCCGGAGAAGCTGCGTGAGATTCTGCAAAAAAACGGATTGCTGCCCTTCCCGAGGAAATACGGAAATCAACTTCTTCAGCGCAGCCAGCGCCGGCTGCTCCGAAATCAAAACCGGTTTCAATTGGTTGGCCGACCACTCTGAAATTTTCACGTCTGCGCATTCCTTATTGATAGCAGAATAATCCAGCTTGGAAAGCAGCATCAGTTTTTCGGATAGCCTCGCTTTGTCCCATGCGGTATCGTCTATTTTTTTGCTCTCGCCAGCCGACAGCAGGGGCTTTTGCACGCGAATCGCGGGGAAACTGTTATGATTTCCCTTGCTGTGCTTCCAAAGCGCGGCAGTCTGTTCCTTTTGCAGAATTCGAAGGCCGCGAGGCGTTCCATTGTCGTCAAGTTCAATCAGAAGGCAATACCCCTTGCCGACATTGCCGACATCCGGATGGGTGGTGGATTGCAGAAGGCCGTGGCGTTCCAGGGATTTACTGAGCTCATAAAGCTCATTGAGCATAGAACATCACCCCTTTTCGAATCTCCACGTTCTGTATGAAAACCGGTGACAGGCTGCCTTCCGTAGGGCGGCTGTACATTGTTGAAAGCATGGAAGGGATTATGAGGTTGATGGAGGAATCAACCGAGGTATTCTTCCGCAACGGGCCAAAATAAGAGGGGGTAAACTCTTTCCAGCCAAGGAAAACGGTCGTATGGAACTGTCCTGATTCTATCCGTCGGAGGAAAACTTCCTGAAGTTTGTGCTGCGGGTTATTACCGCTGTGAGGCGCTTGATATGCCTTGATGATTCCGTACGCCTTGTAGCAGACATTCTCCAAAACCGTCGCAAAAAGCTGAAAATTCCCTGTTCCACTTTTTCGCAAAGGACCGCCGTAATTGGTGGAATACTTATGAAATACGATCGGAGAGCAAATCTCAACCTTTTTAGGCTCAAAATAGGCTTCCTTGGACATGACAACACATTCGAACATGCTTTTCAACGCGGATTTGGTAGGCGCGGGATACGATACCGGGGAGGAACCGGTGTCCGGCCTAGTAAACATGGCGGCCGGACCGGCAATTTCAAAAGAGACAGGATAGCCTTTTTCGACCACAGAACCACTCCTTTCTTGTTTGATAGTCGGAGTCCTCGGATGATTTTCTGATATTTCTACTATATGATCTTCTTCTTCACTTGTCAATGATTTAATACTACTAATTAAATGAACTTTATTCTTGCGTGACGCAACCTTTTATGTTATTATCGCCTTTAGGAGAAAACTCCTGTGGATTGAAACTTGGGATAAGATATACTTGCCCAAGGGATATATTGTCGCACCCCTCGCGGGTGTGTGGATTGAAATATTTAATTTGTAGTATTGGAGCCCAAACAGCGGCCGCAAAACAAAATGTTTTGCGGCCGCCATGCTTTTTCCTTGTTACCTTTTTGTTTAATCCTGACTCTTTTCATCCAGATCTATTATCCTGTGATCGTCCGTCAGCAGTTTCATCTGACTGATTGCAATTATGTTCAATTTTTTAAGGCGTTCCGACTGAGGCATTCCGTCTGCAATAAATACTGCATTCAAATTCTCCATGTTAGAAAGGCAGACAAGCTGAGAAACATTTGCATAATCCCGAATATTGCCTTTAAGTTCTGGATTGCTGTCTCGCCATTGTTTGGCGGTCATGCCGAACAACGCAACATTCAGGACGTCCGCTTTGCTGGCATATATCTGGTTAACCTGCTGTGGCGTAAGCTCAGGCGGGATAAGATTTTCTTTGATTGCGTCCGTATGGATACGATAATTGATTTTTGCCAGATTCCGTTTGATATCCCATCCGAGCTGCCGCTGTTCTTCGGCTTTCAGCCTTTCAAATTCTTTTATCAGATAAATTTTAAACTCTGGGCTGATCCACATGCCAAATTCAAAGGCGATGTCCTTGTAGGCGTAAGTTCCACCATAACGTCCGGCAGTTGCTTTGAGGCCGATAGCATTTGTCTTTGCCACCCATTCTTTAACACTGATTTTGTAACTGTTCAAGCCAGCCTGACTTTTAATTATGGCGAATTCGCCATAATTAAAATTGGGGTTGTGGATTTGCTCCCATATTCCCAAAAACTCAATTGTGTTGCGATTGCGAAGCCAATCCGAGATGAAAAAATCGCCGTGTTTAGCTTTCAGCATATCTGTCAAGGAGATATAATCCTTTTCATCCATCGTTGCAACGGTAATTTTTGCTCCGTTCACACTGAGGTAATTTACCATCTGCCGCACCTCCTGCCTCTATCATATATTTTTTGACTTACTTTTTTAAGTGTGCATTTTTATTAGACATACTACTTCTCTATGCTTGCCATACGAAACTTCTTGACGACATCCAACCTATATGCAGGATCGATCCACATGCTGAATTCACAGGCAATGTCCGGATGTGCAAAGGTACCACCGTTTTTACCCTGCTTCGATGTAATCCCTGCCGCACCTGTATTGGCAATCCACTGCTTAAGTGTCAGTGTAAAAGAGCTGGATTTCATTCTTTCGATTAACGCCGTGCATGCTTCATCTACGAATTTAGGATTGCTCTCCTTTTCCCATAGACGGAGGAATTCAATTGTTCCATAGTCGCGCAGCCAGCTTTGAATCACATAGCTGGGTGCATCGGTATTTTTCTGCCGGGCTATTTCAGTCAGCGATATGTAGGTGTCGTCTGGAGAAATGATCTGAATATGTTTAGCGATCATGGCTTCACCGATTGATGAGCGGCGGAATCCGGGGACAAAACTTGCGTTCAGCTGCTCAAGCATTCTTTCGGAGAGCGTGTCCGCAAGGTCTTGCGTCATAAGGTCCTTTGAAACCAAGTGTTTTAGGATTTTTTCTCTTGATATGCAATATGTCCAAATCGCTTCCGCACGCTTTTCTTCCTCAGACACCATGCTCATCTCCCGTCAAGTAAAACCTGAATATATTCATATTATATTTTGTTCAAAAGAGTTTGAATAGTGCTGATTAGAGAGAGGAAAAGCGCTGGGTATGCTTGTACTCGAAAGAGATAGCGCCAGCATGGCCAATTTGGATTCGGTCCAGCAAATCTCTGACATGCTCTGGGTCAAAAGTATTCATACCGAGTTCCTTGCAAATTAACTGAAGTATATCCTTCTCGGCAATTGATGGGGACTGCGTGCAGCTTCTGCGTTCCACACGGTTGGCGCAACGCCATACTACTTCTCCGGAGGCACGTGTAATCCGGCGATAGTTCGCGCCGCACTCTGAGCAAACTAAAAGGCCACTCAGTACATTCTTGGAATTGTACCGGGTGGCCTTCCGCTGTGTGCTTCCGTCATTATTAAGTTCTTGGTTTGAGCGTGCCGTCTTTTCAAATTGTACTGCAGTATACAGTTCCAAGCTAATAATGAGCGGAACATACTTTGAACTGGACAACAGCTTATCAATCGCGGCCCGCCCCCAACACTTATTTCCTGATGGCGAGGGGATACCCCGGCTTTCCAGCATTCTTGCCAATCCTCCAAGGCTATTGCCATTAAGGTATTCTCTAAAAATCATCTGAATAGCTTGCGCTTGTGTTTTGTCAACAGTAACCCTGCCATCATTGTCTACAGCAAAACCATAAGGGATTTTCATCAAAGACATCCTCCTTTAAACATTATTATTTGTGGGTTTATTATTTTATCCGCCAACCTAAACCTACGGTAATTCATGTTATGAATTTGAATTGCAGAGCGGAAATCCGTCACTTTTTACAATTTCAAGGCTAAAACTTATGCAAAACAACCATTTTAGGGCATAAAAAAGAAAAACCCACTTTTAACTAAGTTAAAAAAGTAGGTTTGTCTACTTGGTGGAGACAAGGAGGATCGAACTCCTGACCTCTTGAATGCCATTCAAGCGCTCTCCCAGCTGAGCTATGCCCCCATGATAAGATACACATGTTATTTTACTATCTAACCCTCAGGTGGTCAAGCCCCAAATTGGAGTGTCACAACCTTATTGGCGCTCATCAGCGACGTTATTTAGTTTACCACTTTTCTCGCCTCAGATCAACCATGTTGCGCGGTTAAATTATGTAATTTAGTTTTTTCTATATATAAAGGTTCCGAAGCCAAAGTGGCTGCGGTACGTTTTCATCAAACCCTGATACTCTTGAAGCGGCCGTGACAGATTCGCATCAATCATTAATTCCGGTGAAAAGAGCGAATTCCCGCCATAAAAGATTTCTTTCAAGTTGTCCAGCGGCCCCGGGAAATTCTTGCAGCTTGCCGCGATTTGGCTGAAACCAGCCTTCTCGAAACCCTGCCGCCATTCCTTGAACGATGGTATTTGTGGTAGACCGCAGACAGCTTTTACCTGTTCCCTGGCTTCAGGCGGGAGGGAATCTTTAGCCAGCAGTTCAACGTCGACCAGGATCCCCTTTTTCTTTAAAACCCGGAAGCACTCCTTAACAGCTTTAAGCACAGGCAAAAATACCAATACCGATTCAATCATAACCAGGTCGGCAGCTTGATCACGAAAGGGCATATCCAGCACGTCGCCAAGGACAAAATGCACATCAGCCTTTTCCCGCCTGGCCCTTGCCCTCGCCTTAGACAGCATTTTTTCTGAGTTGTCCAGGGCAAACACATGGGCTCCATAGGTTTTTGCCAGGTGGCAGGCGGTTCGCCCTGTCCCGCATCCTACGTCAATAACAATATCGTCACGTGAAATGCTAAAATCCCGCAGAACTTTAAGGGTATGGTGAAATCCCCCCGGGTGCAGGCTGCCGCTGTCCATGGAGGCAATAGCATCAAGGTATGAACTCATCCGAAATCTCCTTTTGTTTTATTGACCCTACATATTATGTGGGAAGGAAACATTGAGTTACATACCATTGAAGACGCCTTGCAGGCGCCATATCACCATAGCCAACATGACCATGAGTAACCAAAGGGTGTCAATGAAACTTTCCTGTTCCAGATTTATCAAGCTTACAATGCCAACACTAATTAACGCCGCCAAAGCAAGTGCGGCATAAAGAACACCGCAATGGATATCAAAACAAGCGCCTCTTTTGCGATTAAAAAAGCACCTGAATAGAGGACTTTACAATGGCGGCTGCACTCAACTAATCCATCTTCCAGCCACAAACATGGCGCAGACGACCGAGAAGACCACTGTTGTTATAATTACATAAGACTGGTAGATTTGGTTTTTACGGAGCAATAGCGCCAGGGTGATATAACCGGGGAAGAGGATAATGATGTACCTGGGCATACCAAGCGGCACGTTGTCAACTACTGAAGAAAACGGGATTAGAAAACCCAGGACCAGAAAAATCAGCAGCGAACGGTCTTTAATATACTGAAAGCTCCTGATTACCAGGAAGAGGAACAAAAGGGCCATGCCTGATTCAAAGAGAGCGTAATATTGGTTTTCATACAAAAACAGAGTCAGGTTGAGAAACTGCCCGGCCCCCGGATAGGCGAAATGACGGTAGCCCCAGTACTCGGTATTCAGCGAGTGGGCAAAAGCCAGCGGGTCTCCCGTTGACTGCCACAATACCAACATGAAAATGAGCAAAGCCCCGGGAATAAGGGCAAGCGGCAAAGCTTTTTTGATATTGAGCCTGTACCCTTCCTGCTCATACTGCATATACAGGAAAGCCAAAAAAAGTACCACACCAATATTACGGGTCAAGGCCGCGCAGGCGCCGAGAACCGCAGCCGGCACCCACTTCCCCCGCCTGCCATAATGAAAGGCGGCAAGAGTGAAGGCTAAAAACGGCGCTTCGGAATAAATCGAGGAGAAAAAAATTGCCGTCGGGAAAAATAGCATGATAAAGACGGTGGACGCGGCAACTTCGGCGCTGTAGTCTTCTTTCACCAGGGTATACAGATAATAACAGGCAATAAAGAGAGCGGTGTTGGAAATTAGAAAACCAGCTGCCGCCCCGTCCTGGGTTAAAAAAGTAACCAAGCGGATCATTAGCGGGAACAACGGGAAAAATGGCGCACAGTCAAAGTCGTACCCCTGCCCTGCTATTCTCAGAAACCAACCTGCGTCCCAGTGAATTAAGGAATCAAGGATGACATGCTGGTGGATTCTATCCACAGACGCAGGCAGTAACGGACCCAGGACCTCCCTGGTAAGCCAAATCAAAAAAACGATGTAAAGTTTGTTCAGTATGTATATGTAGCCGACATGTTTCAAGTTCTCTTTAATAGAATGTTACCCCCTGGAGACCTTGGCCACCATCTTGCCTTTCCGGAAGACCCACAGCTTGCTGAGGGTAAAGTTGAAAGTAAAAGCAATAGCCGTCGCTAAAAACAGGGCTGTCATCTGGGCAAGATTTAAATTAAGGAAAATATAGATTGACGCGCTGTTGATACCCAGACCTACGGCGTTTACCAGCACGAACCTAATAAACCTGCCACCCTCATGGTGGTCGTGGATTGTCTTAAAAGTCCAGCACCGGTTTAGAAAGTAGCTGTTGAGTATGCCGCAAAAGTAACTCAAGCCTTTAGCCGCTGTGTAAAAGTAGATACTCTCAACAGGATATAATTTTACAATGGCAAAATAGACAGCCCAGTCGATAAAAGTATTTAAGCATCCTACCAGAGCAAATTTGCATAATTGAAAAATATTTTCCGTAAACTCACACTCTCCTTGTACAAACAGAACCATCAATTTGTATGCAGGACGTATTATTCAGACCGTGGAGAAAAACTGCTTTTCAAGGCAAACAATTCTTTAAACGCCCGCAAAATCACAGATAACTTGGCCCCGGTCTGCTCTCCTGCCACGCGGGGGAAATGGCTTACCCCCACCTCGGTTATAGTATAGCCTTTGGCTCTGGCTTTGGCTAGTATCTCGGTATCGATTAAGGCGCCCTGTGAAGTAAGGGTAATCTCATCAAATATTTTGCGCCTGTATAGTTTAAAGGCTGAATCAACATCATTCACGTTGATTTTAAAGAGAGCATTAACGAGAGCCCCCCACAAAAAGGCATTGACCTTGCGCATAAAAGAATCCTGCCGGTAGGTCCTGCGGCCTGAGACGATATCTGCTTCTTCAATAAGAGGCAGAAGTCTGGTAATCTCCTCTATTTTGAACTGGCCATCCCCGTCTGTATAGAAAACCAGCTCCTTGGAGGCATTCTTGAACCCCGTTTGCAGGGCTGCGCCGTAACCCTTGTTGCCGTCGTGGTGAATTACTCTCACCGCGGGGTTTTCTTTGGCCAGGCGTTCTGCAATTTCACCGGTACGATCCCGGCTGCCGTCGTTTACAATAATAATTTCGTAATCATCGGATATCCTGCGTGCAACCTCAATCGCTTCCAACGTTATCCTGGTCACATTTTGTTCTTCGTTATAACAAGGGAAAAATATGCTAATAGGGTACTTCTTCATAATCCTCCCCATTCCTTTGTGTCCTTCACCATATATTACCTTCGACAAAACTATCCGGCATCCTTCTTCCTGAGTTTCCTTAAAAACACTTTTGCTTTAAGTTTGATTTTTTTGAACAATTTTATACGGGATAAACTTAATCTGTTGAAATTATAAACTAATTTACCAGCCATCTTTATTTTAGAAAAGAATAACTTTTTTAATATTTAACATAATAAGGGTATTAAAATTCAGGAGGTGTCAGGTATGGAATGGTTAAACCGCTTGGCTTTGGCTCTGGTCATTATCGGCGCCTTGAACTGGCTGCTGGTGGGAGTCTTTGAATGGGATCTGGTAGCCGCTATTTTTGGGGGCAATACGCTCAGGCAATCTTCTGACTTTAGCCGGTTTATTTATTCGATTGTTGGACTGGCGGGTCTCTACGCAATCTCATTCTTCTTCAAGGAAAACGCGCTGGTGAGAAACAAGCAGTAATTTTCTGCGGATGCGTAATGAACGCTACAAAAAGAGTACGGCCCCTTACTCCGTACTCTTTATGTTTATTAAAACTCAATGTATAGGACAATTCCGGCTTGGTCATAATTAATACTGGAAACAACAAAAGGAGGATTGAAGAATGACTCCACGCAAAAAAGATAGGGTCCTGGTTCCGGATACTGTAACCGCCCCGGCGGAAGATGAGAATGATCTTTGCTCCGATGCATCTGAAAGTTCTTGCGGATCCTGCCCAAAATCCAGTGACGACAAAAATGCTACCTGCTAGAGACCTTATCTTAAGGTCTCTTTTTTTGTCCCCTGGCTTCCTTAACGGGGGTTGTCACCGCAGGAAACTAATGCTATAGTTGGATTAATAAAAATTATTAACTGGGGTGATGTCGTTTTGAACCTCCAAAACAAGGGTTACCTCAACGATTACCGGGTAAACTTCCTAAACAACAGTACAATCATCAGTATCGAAATTACCTGCTGCGGCAAACACATAGGAGAAATGCGGTTTCAAGACGGCGAAAGGAAAAAGTGTCCTCAATGCGGCACGGTCCATACGGTGACTATCCAGCACAACCACTTCCATATACGCCCGGTAAAATCCAATTCCAAAGAACAGACGTACGATGATGCGGAAGTCCTTGAGGAAAAAGCGCTATAATTTTTGGCCGGGCCTTGAAGGTGGAAATTTATAAACACCCGCGTATACCCCTTGAATAACCAGGTTGCTGGAACTTTCCAGCAGCAGATCGGGATAAGACGGGTTGGCGGCTACCAGACGGATATTACCGTCACTACCCTTGTGAAATACTTTCAGGGTGGTTTCTTCTCCGTTAACCAGAGCGCAAACAATCTGCCCGTCGAAATCCACGTGTGACTGACGGTGGATTAAAACCAGATCCCCTTCATCTATCCCTGCGCCTGCCATTGAATCTCCTTTGACCTGAAGGGCAAAATACTCCTTAACCGCTTTTTGTTGCGGCATTGGGAGCATGCCGATGATATTTTGTTCCGAAAAAACCGGCTGGCCGGCCCGCACGGTACCCAAAACGGCAATACCGGTAAGATCATTAAATATTTCTACATGCTTGTTAAGTGTATTTTTACTTGGAGTATCCTTCTTTGGTTCGTCTACGCCAGGTAGAAAGTATAACACCGGCTTGGCTAAAGCCTCCGACAGCCTCAGCAAGTCGTCGATACCAATTTTGCGTTTTCCCTTCTCATAATAATTAATGGCTGTGGCCGTAAGCCCCAGCTTGGCCCCCAGTCCGGCCTGGGAAAGGAATTTTTCTTCCCTGGCTTTTTTAATTTTGGCCCCGATTTCAACAAACATCTAAAACCGCCCCATCTATACGCAATCTTAATCAATAGTAGGCATGGCTGATACCTGCCGCAGGTACTTTTGAGGGAAGCCAAAGAATTGCCCGCCGGCAACCATCTTCTGAAGATACTGCCGGGATGGAAACAGCATACTGTGCCACTTGAACACAGATGACTCCACACACATCGTACCGACCGCCCCTTCCACCGGTATCCTGATTTTCACCTCTCCCGCGGCGAGAGCCTTTTGCCTTGATTCCATATGGTACACTGCTCCCCAGACCTCGCCATCAGAAGATCCGCATAAATTTGCCACACCCCCGCCGGCGCTCCCGGTTTTGCTGTCATCAAAGGTCAGGTGGTAGCCCTTAAGGCATCCCCTCATCAAAAAATGCACGCCTGGCGATGAACGATATAGTTCAGGTTCGAGCTCCGGTCCATAGGCAAAATAAAGGCAGTCCTCTCCCGCCAGCAGCGGCAGTTGACCGGCAATGAGGTCGTCAATTTCCTGCCTGTTCTCGTGGACGCTAAAAAACCTGCGTTCTGCAAGCGGCTTCACCTCGTCACCGGCAAAAGAGCGGATTCTTCCGCCCAGAGCCAGTACGCCCATTGCCTCCTCCAGTTCTTTAACCTGCAGCTTCGAACGGTTTAATATAGTTTGGAAAGTCAGGGCATTATCCGCTTCCCTGATAACGCAGAGGACCAACAAATTCCTGTCCAGCGCCAAACGAATTCCCCTCCCACTTCAAGTAGAACTTCCCCAATCAAATATTAATAACTTCTACCTCGCCGGGGTTAAATCCTTTTCTAAAACACATACCTATTGACATAAGCTGGTTCAATTGATAGACTAATACACAGTAACTTAATACCTTTGCTCTTATCCGGAGTGGTGGAGGGACTGGCCCAATGAAGCCCGGCAACCTTGGGATTACCCCAAAAAGGTGCTAATTCCTGCAGAAGATCTTTTTCTTCTGACAGATAAGGGGGAAAGCGTTGACTTAGACTTTCTAGCCCCTTCTGTCTTAGAAGGGGTATTCTTATTAAGGACGGCAAGAGCAATGTTTAAACCGGGAGGGACGTGGAACAATGGCAATCGAAAAGACTTACGCCGAAATTAATGAAAAGATTAAGTCCGGTAAAGCGGTTGTACTAACTGCCGAAGAAGTAATCGGCCTGGTTGAAGAAAAAGGACTTACCGAAGCAACCCGGCAGGTAGATGTGGTCACCACCGGAACATTTGCCCCCATGTGTTCTTCCGGTGTATTTCTTAATTTCGGTCATTCCAAGCCCAAGATGAAGATGCAAAAAGTTTGGCTTAACGGTGTCCCGGCCTACTCCGGAATAGCTGCTGTCGACGCCTATCTTGGCGCAACGGAACTTCCCGAGGACGACCCCTGCAACAACAATTATCCTGGTGAATTCCGGTACGGGGGCGGGCATGTAATCCAGGACCTGCTAATGGGTAAAAAGGTCAAACTGGAAGCCACCTCCTACGGTACCGACTGCTACCCACGCCGTGAGCTCGAGACTTATATAACCTTGGACGATATTAACGAAGCGACCCTTTTTAATCCACGCAACTCCTACCAGAACTACAATTGCGGGGTTAACTTGAGCAACCGGGTTATTTATACCTATATGGGAGTATTGAAACCGAATCTGGGCAACGCGCATTACTGCAGCGCCGGGCAGCTCAGCCCGCTTTTAAATGACCCCTACTTTTTAACCATAGGCATGGGGACCAAGATCTTCCTGGGGGGCGGGATCGGATATGTGGCCTGGAACGGCACCCAGCATTTCCCCGAAATTCAAAAAGACGCTGCAGGAAACAGCTACGGACCGGCCGGCGGGACTCTCTCGGTTGTAGGCGATTTAAAACAAATGAAAGCCAACTGGTTGCTTGGAACCAGTTTCCTTGGTTACGGCGCTACCCTTTCCGTAAGCATAGGCATACCCATTCCCATCTTGAACGAAGAAGTAATGCGCTGCGTATCGGTCAGCGACCGCGACCTCTATGCCCCCATTGTCGATTACGGTGAAGCTTACGGCCAGCGGCTGCCCAGCGACCTGGGCTTCGCCAGCTATGCCGAGCTGAAGTCGGGAACCATCACCGTCAACGGCAAAAAAATTCCTACGGCTCCCCTGTCCAGCTATCCCAAAGCCAGGGAAATCGCCGCTACCCTCAAGGAATGGATCTGCAAAGGTGACTTTCTTCTGACCGAACCGGTAAAGCTGCTCCCTTCCTACCGGGACGGCATCCAGTCCAAGAAGCTGGAAATCAGAGGCCTGTAACGAAAAAGCTGCTATGAAAATTACAAGTTCCCAAAAGGCAATAATTAACTAGGCCTCTTAAAAGGGGTTAAACAGTAAAGCTATTTGAAGCAAAGTTACCCTACAAAAACCTTAAGCAGCTTCGATCTTGACTTGATA
>NZ_QFGB01000077.1:0-16536 GCF_004369245.1 Pelotomaculum sp. FP
GCGGCCAGGCCGGCGACAACATCGGCTGCCTGTTGCGGGGCGTGGACCGCAAAGAGATCGAGCGGGGCCAGGTGCTGGCCAAGCCCGGCAGCATCAAGCCGCACACGAAATTCAACGCTGAAGTATATGTCCTGACCAAAGAAGAAGGCGGGCGGCACACCCCGTTTTTCAACGGCTATCGTCCCCAGTTCTACTTCCGTACCACCGACGTGACCGGCGTGGCGCACCTGCCCGAAGGTGTCGAGATGGTAATGCCCGGGGACAACGTCAAGATCTCCATTGACCTGATCACCCCGATCGCCATCGAAGAAGGACTGCGCTTCGCCATCCGTGAAGGCGGCCGCACCGTGGGCGCAGGCGTTGTAACAGGCGTCAGGGAATAAGCAATCCGGTAAGTGAACGTGTGACAGACGTGAATGCATTGCCTTATAAATTTTAGACCCCAAAGGAATGCAGCATATACCCACGTCTCACGACCCACGACCATTAGATGTCCAAGTGCGGCGCTGACGCGCCGTTGTGCGATTGAAATCGCACCTACATCAGCTGGTATTTTCATGATACGTGACGCCGCAATAGCGGCGTGGGCAACTACACAGCTGTTCACTGCATACAGCAATACCCAAAAAATGTAGGTGCGAATTCATTCGCCCAATTCTTAGACCCAAGAGAAGTGCAGTATACAATACGCCCTACGCCCTATGGCCTACGTCCGACCCTTAAGGACTGCAGTATAAGATTACGCCTTACGCCTGACCATGAAGGAATGCAGTATATACTCACGTCCCACGTCTCACGACTCACGACTCAACTCGCCTCCCATCGGGTGGTATAAAAAGGCAGGAAGTTTGTTAAAATAAAACTATACCTGCAATACCTACCCTTACTATTCAATTCCCGTACAGGGAAACTATTGACATCCATATTTAATTGTGTTAAATTTGATAAGGTATTCACAAAAAAGGCATATAAATTTTTTTTTTGGTTTTGGGGGAGGTGGCATCGTTGAGAGTAGGTGTTACATTGGCCTGCAGCGAGTGCAAACGTCGCAATTACACAACCGCGAAAAATAAGAAAAATGACCCTAACCGTATCGAAATGAAAAAATACTGCAAGTTCTGCCAAACCCATACCCTGCACAAGGAGACCAGGTAACAACATGACAAGCCGCTTTCCACGGGGATGAACAACGCAGGTATAGCTCGTGTTGGGACATTTTTTAAAAAAAATAAGGACGTGGCAAAAATGGCTGTTACGAAGAAGCAGGACAGCAGCAATAAAAAGGATCAGGCAAAAAAAGACACAGTTAAGCGGGATGGTCTGGACAGAAAGGATACATCCGGGAAGGATATAGCCAAAAGAGATATCGTCTTGAACAAAGAAAAAAAAGAGATCGCCAAAAAAGAGCCTCCCGCCAAGAAAGACTTGCCGGCTAAAAAGGAGCAGGTCAATCGCCTCGAGCAGGTGCAGAAGTTTTTTAAGGGAACGCTTAACGAGCTCAAAAAGGTGCACTGGCCTAATCGCCGGGAGATAATCATATACACCTCAGTTGTTGTAGTAGCAGTTGTGGCAGTTGGAGTCCTGATCTGGCTCTTCGACTCAGCATTGAGTTTTGTGCTCAATTTTCTTCTTTAAAGATATTATCTGCTGAGGGGGTGAGGGACCTAACATTACCAAATGGGTCCCTTGTATTTTATGGAGAAGTTGTGGTATGTTGTTCATACCTATTCCGGCTATGAGAACAAAGTAAAAGCCAACCTTGAAAAGCGTATTGAGTCCATGAATATGGAGGAAAAAATCTTTCGTATTCTGGTCCCGATGGAAGACGAAATTGAAATGAAGGACGGCAAGAAAAAGATCTCCAAGCGTAAGATCTTCCCTGGCTATGTCCTTGTGGAAATGTTTATGACCGATGACTCCTGGTATGTTGTCCGTAATACTCCCGGTGTTACCGGCTTTGTCGGCTCCGGCTCGAAGCCGATCCCGCTGGACGAGGGTGAGGCCAGGCAGATTATCCGGCAGTTGGGCGGGGAGGAAATCCGGACCCGCGTTAATTTCAGCATGGGTGAGAACGTCCGCGTGATTAGCGGTCCGTTTGAGAACTTTATCGGCGCAATTGACGATATCAACGTGGAGAAGGCTAAAATACGTGTTATCATATCCATGTTTGGCCGTGAAACCCCGATTGAACTCGACTTCACCCAGGTAGAAAAAATCTCCTAAAAGCAAACTCAAGACACCCGGCAATGCAGGTGCGAATTCATTCGCACAAATCTTTGGCCCCAAAGGAATACGGTATACAATACGCTTTACGCCTTATGCCCGACCTTGGGGAATACAGCATAAAATACGCCTTACGCCCTACGGCTTACGACGTACCGGGGTAATGCAGTATTTTATCATGAACATATAGCATAGCTTACAAGGAATGCATGCATACCTACGACTCACGTCCCACGTCTCACGACTCACGTTTTTCGAAAGGAGGTGTGACAGCTAATGGCAAAAAGAGTATCAGCCATCGTCAAGCTTCAGGTTCCGGCAGGAAAAGCGACTCCAGCTCCTCCGGTGGGTCCGGCTCTGGGCCAGCATGGGGTTAATATTATGGCTTTTGTCAAGGAATACAATGAGCGCACTGCCGCTCAGGCTGGCCTGATTATCCCGGTGGAAATCACCGTTTATGAAGACCGTTCCTTTACCTTTGTCACCAAAACCCCGCCTGCCGCGGTACTGCTCAAGAAAGCAGCAGGTCTGGAAACTGCGTCCGGGGAACCCAACAAGAAAAAGGTAGCCAAGCTTCCCCGCGCCAAGGTGCGCGAAATTGCCGAGCTCAAAATGCCCGATCTGAATGCGGCCGATATTGAAGCTGCAATGAGGATGGTTGAGGGCACAGCCCGCAGTATGGGTATTGACATCATTGAGGGATAATAAGGTGGGAGGAAGCGTTTCCGTTAACACCACAAGGAGGTTGGAAGCATGCCGAAACACGGCAAGAAGTATACGGAAGCCGCCAAGCAGCTTGACCCCAGCGTTGTTTATGAAGCTGCTGAGGCGCTCGCTTTGGTAAAGAAAATAGCTCCAGGTAAATTTGACGAAACCGTTGAAGTAGCCGTAAGGCTGGGAGTCGATCCCCGTCACGCCGACCAGCAGGTGAGGGGCGCTGTTGTACTGCCTCACGGCACTGGTAAGACCAGGACTGTGCTGGTATTTGCCAAGGGTGATAAAGCTAAGGAAGCTGAAGATGCCGGCGCTGACTTTGTCGGAGCCGAGGACATGGTGGCCAAAATTCAGCAAGAGGGTTGGCTGGGGTTCGATGTGGCCATCGCTACCCCCGATATGATGGGTAACGTCGGTAAATTGGGACGGATCCTGGGTCCCCGCGGCCTGATGCCCAACCCCAAGACCGGCACGGTTACTTTTGATATAGTAAGGGCGGTACAGGAAGTCAAGGCGGGGAAAATTGAATACCGGGTAGATAAAGCCGGCAACATTCACGCCCCCATCGGCAAGGTTTCCTTTGACACGGATAAGCTGCTGGAAAACCTGCGCACCTTGATTGACACCCTGATCCGCGCCAAGCCTGCCGCCGCCAAAGGACAGTACCTCAAAGGCATTTCGGTATCGTCTACAATGGGACCCGGCGTGAAGGTTAATACCCAGAAAATAACCGCTTAAAGCGTGCCCAATATAAATTACAACATAAAAGCTGTAGACCGCTGGTGCTTAGCATAATGGCTCACCGCCGCCAGCCGAGGCCTGAACTACCTTGTGTTTGTAAAAACGAGGGGCCTCTGTGTCTATAGAGGCCCGTTTTAGTTGACGCAGACTTATAGGGTATTGGCACGGTATTGCTTACTGGTCAGGCGCAGTCTTATACTGCATTTCTCATTGGTCAGGCGTAGGCTCATACTGCATCCCTTGTTGGTCAGGCGTAAGCCGTAGGAAAACTGGCAGGATCTAAGATTGAGTTAATGTAGGTGCGAATTCATTCGCACAAGACCCCAAAGAAATGCAGAATATACCTACGCCCTATGCCCTATGCCCTACGCCTTACGACTTTTCGAAAGGAGGTGTTTTTAGAAAAGTGCCTATTAGCAAAGCTGAAAAGGAAGTCATCATTGAAGAGTTAAAGGAAAAATTTGACAGTGCCAAGGTTGCCATCCTGGCGGACTACCGCGGGTTGAACGTGGCTGAAGCGACACGCCTTCGCCGCCGCCTGCGTGAAGCCGGCTGTGAATTTAAAGTGGCCAAAAACACTCTGGTGGGTCTGGTGGTGAAAAAACAGGGACTGGATGCCCTGGAGCCATTTCTGGAAGGTCCGGTTGGGATTGCCTTCAGCAGTGACCCGGTTGCCCCCGCCAAAGTGTTGGCAGATTTTATCCGTGAAGCCAAAAAGATGGAGATCAAGGCTGGAGTGCTGGATGGTAAGGTGATTGACGCCAAGGCTGTCAAGGAACTGGCCGACCTGCCCTCGCGGGAAGTGCTTCTGGCCAAGGTGCTGGGCAGTATGCAAGCCCCGCTCTACGGTTTTGCAGGAGTCCTGCAGGGGACCTTGCGCAATTTCGTCTATGCCCTGGAAGCTGTTCGCAAGCAGCGGGCCGGCGAAGCGTAGCATGAACATATACATTAAAATTTCAGGAGGTTTACAAAAATATGTCTAAAGTCCAAGAGATTCTCGAAGCCGTTAAGGGTATGACCGTTCTGGAACTGGCCGAACTGGTCAAAGCTTTTGAAGAGGAATTCGGCGTAAGCGCCGCCGCCCCCGTGGCCGTGGCCGCCGCCCCGGGCGCTGCCGCCGCGCCGGCAGCGGTAGAAGAACAGACCGAATTTGACGTCATTCTCACCGCCGTAGGCGACAAGAAGGTCAACGTGATCAAGGTTGTCCGGGAAATTACCGCCCTTGGTTTGAAAGAAGCCAAAGATCTGGTTGACGGCGCACCCAAGCCGGTTAAAGAAAAAATCTCCAAGGAAGAAGCCGAAGCTATCAAGGCCAAACTTACCGACGTGGGCGCATCCGTGGATATTAAATAAGAATTCAGAGACGGCCGGACTGCTGATTGGAGCCGTCCGGCCGGTATTTTTCCCCGGACAGGCCTCGCCTCTGCAGGCTGCAGCCGGCCAGGGCGTCTCGGTAGCCTCGCTGCTGTAACGTTTCTGGTTGCCTAACAAATGGAGGTGCGAATTCATTCGCACACCCCGCTTAAAATCCCACCAAAATTTTATAATTTCTCCAATATATCTTTTGACAATTCAGGCTTAATGTGCTATCATTATAAAATGTCACCACGGTACGGTTATACTTTTTGTTACTTATACATGGAATTAAATGTATTACCAGGTTGTATCCTGGAAATAATATTTTAGATAGTCATAATGTATCAAAAGCGAGGTATTGTCAGATTACAAAGCCTTGCTTTTGCATTGTCTGGATTAGTAAACATAAGTTTATCCTGTCCATAAATATACGGGGGTGTGGTGCGCGCGATGGCTTATGCGGAAAAAGTCGGGCCCGGGGTACGCTATAGCTTTGGCAAATTGAAGGAAGTGCTGGAGCTTCCCAACCTGATTGAGGTCCAGCGCAATTCTTACAGCTGGTTTTTGAAGGAGGGCCTGCGGGAGGTTTTTCAGGACATTTCCCCGATCCAGGACTTTACCGGAAACCTGGTTTTGGAATTCCTGGACTACACCCTGGGTGAGCCTAAATACTCTGTGGAGGAATGCAAGGAAAGAGACGTAACCTACGCTGCTCCCCTGCGGGTCAAAGTCAGGCTGATCAACAAGGAAACAGGGGAGGTCAAGGAGCAGGAAGTTTTCATGGGGGATTTTCCCCTGATGACTGAAAAGGGCACCTTTATCATTAACGGGGCGGAAAGAGTTATCGTGAGCCAGTTGGTCCGCTCTCCCGGTGTGTATTACGCCGAGTCCATCGACCCCAGCGGCAAGAAGCTGTTTACCGCCACTATTATACCCAACCGCGGCGCCTGGTTGGAGTTTGAGACAGACGTGAACGACCACATTTTTGTAAGGATCGACCGTACCAGGAAGGTCCCTGCCACGGTCCTGATCCGGGCCTTGGGCTACAGTTCCAACGTCATGATTACAGAGTTGTTCGACGGGGACAATAACATCCAGGAGACGCTTTCCAGGGACAACACCGACACCGAGGAAGAAGCCCTGGTAGAAATCTACAAGCGCCTCCGGCCCGGGGAGCCTCCCACCGTGGACAGCGCCCGTTCCCTGTTGTCCGCCCTATTTTTCGACCCCAAACGTTACGACCTGGCCAACGTAGGCCGTTATAAACTACAGAAGAAATTAAAGCACGGCATACTTTACCGTTACGGTGAAAACGCCGATGGGGAAACCGAGTATGACGAGTTTTTAAAGAAAGAAGTTCCCAAGGACCGCGACTTCATCAGGGAACTGACCAGGGAAGATATCATAGAAGCCGTGCGCTACCTTTTAGGGCTCATGAACGGCGAGGGTAAAGTCGACGATATCGACCACCTGGGCAACCGCAGGCTGCGCTCTGTCGGCGAGCTGCTGCAGAACCAGTTCCGCATCGGCCTGTCGAGGATGGAACGGGTGGTCAGAGAAAGGATGACCATCCAGGACGTGGACGTGATCACTCCCCAGGTGCTGATCAACATCCGCCCGGTAGTAGCCGCGATCAAAGAATTTTTCGGCTCCAGCCAGCTGTCCCAGTTCATGGACCAGACCAACCCGCTGGCCGAGCTTACTCATAAACGCCGCCTCTCCGCGCTGGGCCCGGGCGGGCTCTCCCGTGAAAGGGCCGGCTTTGAGGTCAGGGACGTGCACCATTCTCACTATGGCAGGATGTGCCCGATCGAGACCCCTGAAGGTCCCAACATCGGGTTGATCGGCTCGCTCAGCACGTACGCGCGCATCAACTCATTTGGTTTTATTGAGACTCCGTACCGCAAGGTCGACAAGGAAAACAAGAAAGTCACCGACGAGATCCACTACCTCACTGCAGACGAAGAGGAAGGCATCGTGATTGCCCAGGCCAACGCCCTCCTGGACGAGGACGGCTGGTTTATCGGCAACCGGGTCAACGCCCGCAACCCGGATATCGTAGTTGTCCCTCCCGACAGGGTCGACTATATGGACGTTTCACCCAAACAAGTCTTTTCCATCGCCACGGCGCTGATCCCCTTCCTGGAGCACGACGACGCCAACCGGGCCCTGATGGGCGCCAACATGCAGCGGCAGGCCGTGCCTCTACTGAAAGCACAGGCGCCCCTGGTCGGCACCGGGGTGGAGTACAAGGCCGCCCGTGATTCCGGGGTCGTGGTCATTGCCAAGAATAGCGGCATAGTGGAAAGGGTAACTGCCAACGATATCGAAATCAGGACGCAAAGCGGCGCGCTTGACCGCTACAAACTTTTAAAATTTACCCGTTCCAACCAGGGTACCTGCATCAACCAGAAGCCGATTGTGCGGCGGAACCAGCAGGTGGAAGCAGGCCAGATTATCGCCGACGGTCCATCCACAGAGTACGGCGAGCTGGCCCTGGGCCGCAATATCCTGGTGGCGTTCATGCCCTGGGAGGGCTACAACTATGAGGACGCCATCCTGGTCAGCGAGAAGGCAGTTAAAGAAGATTTTTTCACTTCCATTCATATAGAGGAATACGAGTGCGACGCCCGCGATACCAAACTGGGTCCCGAGGAAATCACCAGGGACATCCCGAACGTGGGTGAGGAAATTCTAAAAGACCTGGATGACCGGGGCATCATCAGGCCCGGCGCCGAAGTCAGGCCCGGCGACATCCTGGTCGGCAAGGTTACCCCTAAGGGAGAGACGGAACTGACCGCGGAAGAGCGGCTCCTGCGGGCCATCTTCGGCGAAAAAGCCAGGGAAGTGCGCGATACCTCCCTGCGGGTGCCGCACGGCGAGGCCGGGAAAATAGTTGACGTCAAGGTATTCTCACGTGACAACGGGGATGAACTCCCCCCCGGAGTGAACCAGCTGGTGCGGGTCTATATCGCCCAGAAAAGAAAAATATCGGAAGGGGATAAAATGGCCGGCCGGCACGGCAACAAGGGCGTCATCGCCCGCATCCTGCCGGAAGAGGATATGCCCTTTATGCCGGACGGGACTCCGATCGAGATCGTTTTAAATCCGCTGGGCGTTCCGTCACGGATGAACATTGGACAGGTCCTGGAGACTCACCTTGGCTGGGCGGCCAAGACTTTGGGCTATCACATCGCTACGCCGGTCTTTAACGGAGCTTCTGAAAAGGACATTCAGGAATTCTTCAAAAAAGCGGATCTCCCCGAAAACGGCAAAATGACCCTGTTTGACGGGCGCACGGGGCAGCCTTTTGACAATCCGGTCACGGTTGGCTATGTATATATGCTGAAGCTTGCCCACCTGGTGGACGACAAAATTCACGCCCGTTCCACCGGGCCATACTCCCTGGTCACCCAGCAGCCCCTGGGCGGCAAGGCCCAGTTCGGCGGACAGCGCTTTGGAGAAATGGAAGTGTGGGCGCTGGAAGCCTATGGTTCGGCCTACACCCTGCAGGAAATCCTCACCGTCAAATCGGACGACGTGGTCGGGCGGGTCAAAACCTACGAAGCCATCGTCAAGGGAGAAAACGTGCCGGAACCGGGTGTCCCGGAGTCCTTTAAAGTGTTGATCAAGGAACTCCAGAGCCTGGGGCTGGACGTCAAGGTCCTCTCCGAAGAAAACAAGGAAATAGAGATTAAAGAAGTAGAAGAAGATATCACCGAGACCGCCAAGGAACTTGGCATAGATATCCAGTCGGACGATACCCCAGTGGATGAACAGGAAGAAGAAGGCGAAGCCGATACCGATACTGAAATCTCCGAGGACGACGAGTTCAACGAGGACTTCCTGAACGAAGATTTTGATCTCGACGAAGACCTGGATTAAATAGACGTGAGACGCGGGACGTGAGAAAAAGACCCACGACCCGCGCCCCAAAATGCAGGTGCGAATTCATTCGCAATGCCCTAAAGATATGCAGTAGTAATCCCTTAAACTGCTACGCAGTTTTTGTGCGATTGAAATCGCACCTGCATTTTAGTAAGTATCATGGTTTTCGGCCCAAAAGGAATGCAGGATATACCGATGTCCGACGTCTAACGACCGACGACTGAAAAGGAGGCGTCCTTTTTGATAGATTTAAACCACTTTGAACGGATCCGGATTGGCCTTGCCTCTCCCGAACAAATCACTGCCTGGTCCAGCGGCGAGGTCAAAAAGCCCGAGACTATCAACTATCGTACGCTCAAGCCCGAAAGAGACGGGCTATTCTGCGAGCGCATTTTCGGACCCACGCGGGACTGGGAATGCCATTGCGGCAAGTATAAGCGGGTCCGCTATAAAGGGGTCATCTGTGACCGGTGCGGTGTAGAGGTGACCCGCTCCAAGGTCCGCCGCGAGAGGCTCGGCCACATTGAACTGGCGGCTCCGGTGTCACATATTTGGTACTTCAAGGGCATTCCCAGCCGCATGGGGCTGCTGTTGGATATGTCCCCGCGGGCGCTGGAAAAGGTCCTCTACTTTGTTTCCTATATAGTAACAGACCCCGGTGAAACCGGAATGATTAAAAAACAGCTCCTGACCGAGTCCGAGTACCGCGAAAACCGGGAAAAATACGGCGCGGCCTTTAAAGCCGGCATGGGCGCCGAGGCTGTTAAGAAGCTCCTGGAGGAAATCAACCTGGAGGAGCTGGCCTACGAACTGCGCCATGAACTCAAAGAGGTCACGGGACAGCGCAGGATTCGGGCGATCCGCCGCCTGGAGGTGGTCGAAGCCTTCCGCAAATCGGGCAACCGGCCGGAGTGGATGGTCCTGGACGTGGTCCCGGTCATTCCACCGGAACTGCGCCCCATGGTGCAGCTGGACGGCGGCCGTTTTGCCACCTCAGACTTAAACGACCTCTACCGCCGTGTGATCAACCGCAACAACCGCTTAAAGAGGCTTTTGGACCTCGGCGCGCCGGATATTATCGTGCGCAACGAAAAGAGGATGCTGCAGGAGGCGGTGGACGCTTTAATCGATAACGGCCGCCGCGGCCGCCCGGTAACGGGTCCCGGCAACCGGCCTTTGAAATCGCTCTCCGATATGCTCAAAGGCAAACAGGGCCGTTTCCGCCAGAACCTTCTCGGCAAGCGGGTCGACTACTCCGGCCGCTCGGTCATCGTGGTCGGGCCGGAACTGCACATACACCAGTGCGGCCTGCCCAAAGAAATGGCGCTGGAACTGTTCAAGCCCTTTGTTATGAAGCGCCTGGTCAATGAAGGCTTCGCCCACAACATCAAAAGCGCCAAGAGAATGGTTGAGCGGGTGCGGCCCGAGGTCTGGGACGTCCTTGAAGAAGTCATTTACGAGCACCCGGTGCTGTTAAACCGCGCTCCCACCCTGCACCGCCTGGGCATTCAGGCCTTTGAGCCGGTGCTGGTAGAAGGCAAGGCCATCCAGATTCACCCGATGGTCTGTACCGCTTACAACGCCGACTTCGACGGTGACCAGATGGCGGTGCACGTGCCCCTGTCGGCCGAGGCGCAGTCCGAAGCCAGGCTTTTGATGCTGTCGGCCAACAACATCTTGAACCCCAAGGACGGGAAGCCGGTTGCGGTTCCAACCCAGGACATGGTGCTGGGAAGCTACTACCTGACCATGGAGCGGGAGAATGATTTGGGCGAGGGCATGTGTTTTAAAAGCAGTGACGAGGCCGTGATGGCCTATGAAAATAAATGCGTCTCTCTGCACGCCAAAATCAAGGTCCGCCTCGACGGGCTGGGCCTGATGGAAACCACGGTGGGCAGGGTGATATTTAATGAAGTAATTCCCAGGGAACTGGGCTTTATCAACCAGGTGGCGGAGAAAAAGGTCTTAAGCAGGATCGTCGACGACTGCTACCGCAAGCTGGGTTTCTCGGAAACCACCCAGCTCCTGGACGGGATCAAGAAGCTGGGCTTCACCTATGCCACCAGGGCCGGTGTCACCATTGGCATCCAGGACATCACTATTCCCGAGGCTAAAAAAGAAATTCTCAAAGAGGCCGAGCAGACTGTTGAAAAAGTGGAAACGCAGTACCGGCGCGGCTTGATTACCGACGACGAGCGCTACCGCACCGTGATCGGGATCTGGAACGAAGCCACCAGAAACGTGACCAACGCCTTGATTACGACCCTTGCCCGGTTCAACCCGGTCTACATGATGGCCAACTCCGGGGCTCGCGGCAACATCCAGCAGATCCGCCAGCTGGCCGGCATGCGCGGCCTGATGGCCGACCCCTCCGGGCGGATTATCGACCTGCCCATTAAGGCCAACTTCCGGGAAGGCTTGACCGTACTGGAGTACTTTATCTCCACGCACGGCGCCAGGAAAGGTCTGGCCGATACAGCGCTGCGGACCGCCGACTCCGGATATCTCACCCGCCGGCTGGTGGACGTGGCCCAGGACGTAATCGTCCGCGAGGTCGATTGCGGCACCACCCAGGGCATCGAGGTAATGGAAATCAAGGACGGCACAGAGGTTATTGAAAAGGTGGAGGACAGGTTTATCGGACGGGTGGCGCTTGAAGATATCAAGCATCCCGAAACCGGTGAAGTACTGGCCCAAGCCGACACGGAAATCACTGAAGAACAGGCGCAGAGGATCCTGGCGGCCGGCATCAAAAAAGTTAAAATCCGCTCGGTTTTAACCTGCCGGACCCGTTTTGGGGTCTGCATCAAGTGCTACGGCCGCAACCTGGCCACCGGCCGCAAGGTGGATATAGGGGAGGCGGTGGGCATCATTGCCGCCCAGAGCATCGGCGAGCCGGGCACCCAGTTGACCATGCGCACCTTCCATACCGGCGGTGTGGCCGGGGACGATATCACCCAGGGTCTGCCGCGTGTAGAGGAGTTGTTTGAAGCCCGCCGGCCCAAGGGCCAGTCCATTGTAGCCGAGACCGACGGTGTAATTGCCGTGCGTGAAGTCAAGGGCCGCCGGGAAATTGAGGTCACCGGCGATGACGGCGAAAAGACCGTCTACCAGGTGCCCTACGGCGCCCGTCTCAAAGTAAGGGACAACGAGCATGTATATGCCGGTGATGAACTTACCGAGGGTTCCGTCAACCCGCACGATCTATTAAAAATCAAAGGCGTGCAGGGGGTGCAGGTTTATCTGCTCCAGGAAGTGCAGCGGGTGTACCGCCTGCAGGGCGTGGATATCAACGATAAGCATATCGAAGTAATGATCCGTCAGATGCTGCGCAAGGTGAAAATAGAAGAGCCCGGCGACACCGACCTTTTGCCCGGCGGGCTGATCGATATCTTCGAGTTCGAGGAAGAGAACAACAAGGCTCTGGCCAACGGAGGAGAAGCCGCAACGGCCAAGCCGGTGCTTCTGGGTATCACCAAGGCCTCCCTGGCCACAGACTCATTCCTGTCGGCGGCCTCCTTCCAGGAAACCACGCGGGTGCTGACCGAGGCGGCCATCAAGGGCAAGACGGACCCGCTTTTGGGCTTGAAGGAAAACGTGATTATCGGCAAGCTTGTCCCCGCCGGGACCGGCATGTCGCGCTACCGCAATATCAGCGTCAACGTGGATGAGGATACGGTCGACCTGGACGAAGAGGACACCCTGCCGGAAGCCGGCGACGCCCTCTACCTGGAGACCCCGCTCTAAAAGAAAGCAGTTTGGAAGCAGGGGGACGGTTCTTTTGCTTCCTTCCTCCCCGGAGGAAGGAAGCAAAAGAACCGTCCCCCTGCTTCCCGCCCCCTTACCTGCGGAAGGAATTATTGACAATGGCTCCATCAAGTGATAAGATATTTGAGTGTGTCTGGACTGTGGGAGGTGTAAGCCGGCATGGCTTACAAGAGGCTGATGGCAGCCAAGAAAAGAACGGTCGGTTCCAAAGAGACCCTGAAAGCCATTGAAAAAGGTCGCGCCAAGGTGGTTTACGTAGCCCAGGGCGCGGATCGGCATGTCATCGAACCTATTATACAGGCAAGTACCGCCAAAGGTATTCCGGTGATCGAGGTAGATTCCATGCTGGCGCTGGGCAAGGCCTGTCACATTGAGGTGGGCTGCGCTTCGGCAGCCGTAGTTGAGGAATAATAGTATTTTTCCTATACTTTAGCAGCAAGAAAGGAGGTGCATCGATATGCCAACCATCAGCCAACTGATCCGCAACGGTCGTCAAGAAACTACGAAAAAATCCACGGCTCCGGCCCTGAAGGAGTGTCCGCAAAAGAGGGGTGTCTGCACCAGGGTTTACACTACCACCCCTAAAAAGCCGAACTCCGCTCTGCGTAAAGTAGCACGTGTCAGACTCACCCACGGTGTTGAGGTTACCTCCTACATTCCCGGTATTGGACACAACCTGCAGGAGCACTCGGTCGTTTTGGTAAGAGGCGGCAGGGTCAAGGATATACCTGGCGTCAGGTATCACATCGTGCGCGGCGCCCTGGATTCCGCGGGAGTGCAGAACAGGAACAAGGCTCGCTCCAAATACGGCGCCAAGAGGCCCAAAAAGTAAAATTTATTATAGATACTTAAATTTTACGGCAAAGGGGGGAAAAATATGCCTAGAAGAGGCGCGGCTCCAAAAATAGAAGTTTTACCGGACCCCGTTTACCGGAGCAAGGTTTTGACCAAGTTGATCAACCAGGTAATGCTGGACGGCAAGAAAAGCCTGGCTGAACAAATAGTCTACGGCGCGCTGGACATCGTCCAGGAAAAGACCGGCAAGAGCGGGCTGGAAGTATTTGAAACAGCGATGAAAAACGTCATGCCGGTGCTCGAGGTGAAGGCCCGCCGTGTAGGTGGCGCCAACTACCAGGTCCCGATCGAAGTTCGCCATGACCGCAGGCAGACACTGGGTATCCGGTGGCTGACCAAATATGCCCGTGAGCATGCCGGACATACTATGGAGGAGAGACTCGCCGGCGAAATCATGGACGCGGCGGCCGGTACGGGCGGTTCTGTTAAGAAGAGAGAAGACACGCATAAAATGGCGGAAGCCAACAAGGCATTTGCGCACTACAGGTGGTAAAGGAGGGTTCTTCGTGGCGCGTCATTTTCCATTAGACAAAATAAGAAACATTGGCATCATGGCCCATATCGACGCCGGCAAGACCACCACCACCGAACGTATACTGTTTTATACAGGTAGGGTGCATAAGATTGGGGAAGTTCACGACGGGGCAGCGACCATGGACTGGATGGTTCAGGAACAGGAGCGGGGGATTACCATTACGTCCGCCGCTACCAGCTGCCAATGGCGTGATAGCCAGATTAATATCATCGACACGCCAGGGCACGTGGACTTCACTGTTGAAGTGGAGCGCTCCCTGCGTGTGCTTGATGGCGCGGTTGCCGTTTTTTGCTCGGTTGGAGGTGTTGAGCCGCAGTCGGAAACGGTATGGCGGCAGGCTGACAAGTATGGTGTCCCGCGTATCGCCTATATTAATAAAATGGACCGCGTCGGGGCTGATTTTTATCGGGGCGTGAAGATGATCAAGGAGCGTCTGGGAGCCAACCCGACGCCTCTGCAGATACCCATCGGGTCGGAGGACAACTTCCGGGGAGTCATCGACCTAATCAGGAATAGGGCTATCATATACACGGACGACCTTGGCACTTGCCGTGAAGAGACCGATATCCCGCAGGATATGGCTGAAGAAGCCAAAGCCATGCGGGACAGTCTGATTGAGGCGGTAGCCGAGTTGGATGAAGACCTGATGCTGAAATACCTCAATAACGAGGAAATCACAGAAGCAGAAATCATGAAGGGCCTGCGCAAGGCGACCCTGGCGGTAAAACTGATTCCGGTATTATGCGGCTCCGCCTTTAAAAACAAAGGAGTGCAGCCGCTTTTAGACGCGATTGTGGATTACCTGCCCGCGCCGACCGACATACCGCCCATCCGGGGCACAAACCCTAAAAACGGCGGAGAGGAAGAGCGCGCGGCCAGGGACGATGAGCCATTCGCAGCCCTGGCCTTTAAGATTGCAGTTGACCCCTATGTGGGCAAGCTGACCTTCTTTCGGGTCTACTCCGGCCAGTTAAAGACCGGCTCATACGTTTTCAACTCAGTTAAGGGGCGCAAGGAGAGGATCGGCCGCATCTTGAGGATGCACGCCAACCACCGTGAAGATATCGACGAGGTTTTTGCCGGCGATATCGTGGCGGCCGTGGGCTTGAAGTCGACCGGCACCGGCGACACCCTGTGCGAGGAAAAGAGCCAGGTGATCCTGGAGGCTATGGATTTTCCGGAGCCGGTAATCCAGGTGGCCATCGAGCCAAAGACCAAGCTGGACCAGGAGAAAATGGGCATTGCCCTGCAGAAGCTGGCGGAAGAGGACCCCACTTTCAGGGTTAACACCGATGTCGAGACCGGCCAGACGCTGATCAACGGCATGGGCGAGCTGCACCTGGAAATTATCGTGGACAGGATGCTCAGGGAATTCAAGGTGGAGGCCAACGTCGGGCGGCCGCAGGTGGCTTACAAGGAAACCATACGCAAAAAGGTTAAAGCCGAGGGCAAGTTTATTCGCCAGTCCGGCGGCCGCGGCCAGTACGGTCACGTGGCGCTGGAAATTGAACCAAGGGAGCCTGGGGAAGGCTACCTTTTCACCAATAAAATTATCGGCGGCGTCGTACCCAGGGAATACATCCCGGCGGTCGACGCGGGAATCAGGGAAGCCATGGAAAACGGTGTCCTGGCGGGCTTTCCGGTTGTCGACGTGGGAGTTACCCTGCTGGACGGTTCCTACCACGATGTCGACTCCTCGGAAATGGCCTTTAAGATTGCCGGTTCAATGGGCTTCAAGAGCGCTGCCGGCAAGGCCGGAGCGGTCCTGTTAGAGCCGGTCATGAAGGTTGAAGTGACGGTGAACGACGAGTACATGGGCGACGTTATCGGTGACCTGAACTCGCGGCGGGGCCGCATTGAGGAAATGGAACCCCGCAACGGGGCCCAGATCATCCACGCCTTTGTTCCCCTGGCTGAAATGTTCGGCTACGCGACCGACCTGAGGTCACGCACCCAGGGACGGGGTGTCTACTCAATGCAGTTCAGCCACTACGCCCAAACGCCGGATAATATAGCTGAAGGAATTATTGCCAGGAGACAGGGGCACGCTATTGGTAATAATTAGCGGCTCCTTCCGGCTAAAAACAGTAACAAGTTTAGAATCTCAAGGAGGTTTAAAAGACCAATGGCAAAGCAAAAGTACGAACGTACCAAACCCCACGTTAATATCGGAACCATCGGCCACGTAGACCACGGCAAGACCACACTTACCGCCGCCATCACCATGGTGCTGTCAACCGTAGGCGGCGCGTCAGTCAAAAAGTACGATGAAATCGACAACGCTCCGGAAGAGCGCGCCCGTGGCATCACGATCAACACCGCCCACGTAGAATACGAAACAGAAAAACGGCACTATGCCCACGTTGACTGCCCGGGCCACGCCGACTACATCAAGAACATGATCACCGGCGCCGCCCAGATGGACGGATCGATCCTGGTCGTATCCGCCGCTGACG
>NZ_QFGB01000078.1:0-16328 GCF_004369245.1 Pelotomaculum sp. FP
CCCCCTTCGGCTTCCTCCAGACCCCACCGTTACCAGTGACGCCCTTGCCTACGGGTTGTCTTCCCGCTGGTTAGGTGACAGGGTTTCTTTCAACCCATCGGTGCGGCAGACATGCCGGGCAAACTAAAAAAATTCAGGTCCTAAGAACCTGAATTTCGCGTAAATTCACCTTCCGAAACCTGGATAACAAACTCACAAAAACCTTGGCTTATTTAAAATGTATCTTACGTGATGCAATCTTTAATTTATGGTGTATTATACATTATTTCTGTTTTTCTGGAACTATAATACAATAACTCTTGTGGCTGCTTAACATTTCGCAATGCATATCAAGTATTAAAAAATAAAGATATCTGGTTATATATGTCCATCAAGATTGATTCCCATAAGTTTGGCGAATATATTGCGTGGCGTACATCTCTTCCACGTGAGGACTACCGTACTTGAAAAAACGCAACTTTTGCTTGGGACCTTTTCCCCACGACATATAAACAGTAAGAGAAGGTTTCAGTTCCGCAGACCTGGCAAATTCTCGAAGCGCCAACAAAATCGTATTCATCTTGGCCAAACTCCCTATGGCTACCCGTTCCAGATACGGAATGCGCCGGAAACGCCTGTCTTCCACTTGTTTTAGTGTTAACCGCTCCATTTTTACCATAAGGTCTACCGGACTGACGTATCCTTTTTCCGCAACCAACTGACCTGCACATTTCCAAACTCTATTACGGAGATCATGTCGGCTCACATTATCCCTCCACCGTTAAGTCCATTTAGTTTTTTTCCTAAGAGTTTCTCTTCTTCAAATCTGTAGGGATATACCTGTTCATCCAGATCAATCAAGGTTGTCCTCCGTGTACCGCGAACGGCCGAGGGTCATGGATGGACCTGGTGTGATGGTTTGCAGCGTCCAGGCTATCGCCGCCGCCCGGTCAGGAAGCGACGCCGCCCGATCAGGATCGTACAGCTTGGGAACCTGTGACCAAGCGTTTTCGAAGAATGCGCGTTCATCCTCCGTAAACAAATGATAGGCGAGAGAGTCATCAAAGATCTTGGGGTTATCGTGCATGGCATGGTAGGCACGCATGTAGGCCAAGCCTTGAGCTGTAAAACTGGCTTTTTTCTTGCTCACCTAAAATCCTCCCCCATTTGTTGATTGCTCAGTTTTGCAAAAGCGCCAAAAATATGATAAGAAAATAGTATTCTTAATAATTGCTGAACTATAGATTATATTATATAAATGAGCACTTATGGTAAATCGAACCTTTGAACATTGTACTCATTGCACTAATTTTATGAGAAGCAACACCCTTTAGGACAATCAAAAGTGGGTATCGTATCAATACGTTACCCACTGAATTTCACCATTGCCTTTTTGCGCTTCTTCTATCCGGCCATACTTCTCAAAGCATCAACCTGCTTAATCTTTATGGAGTCCCGGTGAAAATCTATAACCTCTTCATCCCTCATCCTGCTCATCTCGCGTGATAGAGACGGGCGGGAAACGTTCAGGAAATCCGCAAGCTCATTCCGTTTAAGAGGCATCATGAACGTGTCCTTGCCTGTCTTTTTATACTGCTCAAGCAGAAAGGCGCTGATCTTTCCTCTCAAGCTTCTGATGGCCAGGTATTCAACCTTTCTGGTCAGCATTAACGCCTTATTGGAAACAATGTTGAGCATGTTTGTAATCAGCAGCCTGTGGCTTCCACACGACCTTTCGCAATTCCCCACTATCTTTCCTGCCGGCAGCAACATAACCGAGCATGCTCCCCGCGCCACCACCGAGGCAGGCCATACACCGTCTTCTGAAAACGCGGCTATTTCGCCAAACATCTCCCCTGGGCCGTTTACAGCCATAATAACCCGATTGCCCGCAGCATTTTCTTTGGCAACTACCACCTCACCGGCAAGGACTATCCCCAAACCGGAAAGTCTTTCTCCGGTAACAGTCAATAATTCATTCTTATCATAGTCGCTCACTTTCGGGTTAAGGCATGAAAGCACTATATTCAATTCCTCCGGGCTTATTCCCTCGAATAAGGCACATGCGGTCAAAACTTTCATCCATTTCTTAAACATATTTCACTCACCTTTGATTTTGGTAACCCTGGTTACCGTTTTTTTGCTTTAAATATTTTAAAATAAATTTACAAAAGCCGCAAGAAAAGATCCTGAGGAGGTGCCACAGGTGAAAAGAAAAATAATCACGATTGACGAGGAGAAATGCAACGGCTGCGGGCTCTGTGTCGACGCCTGTCATGAGGGCGCGCTGCAACTGGTAAACGGGAAGGCCAGGCTGGTATCTGAAAGCTATTGCGACGGTCTGGGAGCCTGTCTACCGGAGTGCCCGGCTGGAGCCATAACCATTGAAGAGCGCGAAGCCGCTGCCTTTGATGAAGAGGCTGTAAAAAAACACATGGACGCAAGGCTTAATCCCATGCCCGAAAAGCTTGCCTGCGGCTGCCCCGGCGCCCAGGCCAGGGCTATTGAGAGGATAGAGGCGGATGTCCCCGCGCCGGCTCCTGCCGCAGCAGGGCATGCCGTACCGGTATCGCAGCTTCGCCAGTGGCCCTGCCAGATCAAGCTGGTACCGGTCAACGCTCCTTACTTCGACCATGCCCACCTGCTGGTAGCCGCTGATTGCACAGCTTTTGCCTATGCTAATTTCCATAATGATTTCATGCGCAACAAGATCACCATCATCGGCTGCCCGAAGCTGGATGATATCGATTACACCGAAAAATTGACCGAAATATTGAAAGCGCACGAAATAAAAAGCGTCACCGTGCTCCGCATGGAGGTGCCCTGCTGCGGCGGCATCGTGAACGCGGTCAAACAGGCGCTGGTAAAGAGCGGTAAAATGATACCCTGGCATATTGTCACTGTCGCAACCGACGGAAGAATTGTGGAGGAATAAGAACAACACATTCGAAACATAGGTGGAAACATGCGGAGAGAGGGAGGTGAATAAGATGCTTGAAAAACAGTTTAACTTCGCCAAATCCGCCAAAAAACTGGTAGAGAAAATCCTTGAAGACGATCATGCCGGGATCAATCACATGATTTTGCCGAAAGGAGATGCTCTTCCCGAACACTACACCAATTCCAATGTTTATATGATAATAATCAACGGAACCATGACGTTGCAGCTGGCCGGGCAGGAAGAACACAACTATCCTGAAGGCAGTATCATCACAATCCCGTTTAATATCAAGATGAATGTATCAAACCGGCATGATGAGTTGCTGGAATTCTTCGTCGTAAAAGCACCCAGCCCTAAAACAATGAGAATTTCATAATTACTCAAATAAACGAGGAGGAATGAATGATGTTCTGTTTCCAGTGTGAGCAAACTGCGGGCGGTAAAGGCTGCACCAAGTCAGGCGTGTGCGGTAAACAGCCGGAAGTGGCCAACAAGCAGGATGAACTGACCTGCGCCCTGGTTGGACTGGCCCGCGCCGCCCAGGGCAAGGTCCCGGGTAAAGAAGCCGAAGAACTGATGATGCAGGCGCTATTCGCAACAGTAACGAACGTAAACTTCGACGGCGCCCGCATCGACGAGCTAAAAAGCCTTGTGCAAGCTGAGAAAGCAAAACTGGGCGGCACATCCGACCTGGCCGTTGACGAACTCTGGAAGGGCGATACCGATCTGGTATCCCTGCGTTCCACATTGCTTCTCGGTTTGCGCGGCATGGCGGCCTACGCCTGGCATGCCTATGTGCTGGGCAAAAAAGACGATGAAGTGACAGCCTGGTTCTTCAAGGGTATGCGCGCCATCGGCGAGGAGCACACCGTTGAGGAATGGCTGGAGCTGAACATGGAGTTCGGGCAGGTCAATCTCAAGTGCATGGCCCTGCTGGACGAGGCCAACACTTCCGCTTACGGCCATCCCGTCCCGGTCAAGGTCCCTCTGACGGTTGAAAAAGGACCCTTTATAGTGATTACCGGACACGACTTGCTTGATTTAAAACAACTCCTGGAGCAGACCGAGGGCAAGGGCATCAATATCTATACCAATGGTGAAATGCTGCCTGCCCACGCCTACCCGGAACTGAAGAAATACCCGCACTTAAAAGGCAATTTCGGGACCGCCTGGCATAACCAGCAGAAAGAACTTGACGGCATCCCGGCTCCCATTCTCTACACCACCAACTGCTTGATGCCGCCCAGGGCTTCTTACGCCGACAGGATTTTCACCACCGCTGTCGTCGGTTACCCCGGCCTGAAGCATATCCCGGAGGGGAAAGACGGCGTCAAGGACTTCACCCCGGTCATCAATAAAGCTCTGGAACTCGGCGGTTGGCCCGAAGACAAGAAGTTCACCGGGATTAACGGTGGTTCGGAAGTAATGACCGGCTTCGCCCGCAACACCGTGCTTGGTGTCGCCGACACGGTCATTGAAGCAGTCAAAGCCGGCGCCATCAAGCACTTCTTCCTCGTAGGAGGCTGTGACGGCGCCAGGGCCGGTCGCAACTACTACACCGAGTTTGTGAAAAAGACGCCCAAGGACACCGTAGTTTTGACCCTGGCCTGCGGCAAGTACCGCTTCAACGACCTCAACCTCGGCGAGATCGGTGGCCTGCCACGCCTCATGGACATGGGCCAGTGCAACGACGCGTATTCCGCCATCCAGGTGGCCGTGGCCCTGGCCGGCGCCTTCAACTGTGAAGTAAACGACTTGCCGCTGACGCTGGTGCTCTCCTGGTACGAGCAGAAAGCCGTGTGCATACTGCTGACGCTCCTGTCGCTGGGCCTTAAGAACATCTACCTTGGTCCCACCCTGCCCGCGTTTATCTCTCCGAATGTGCTGGACGTCCTGGTCGAGAAATTCAACATCAAGCCCATCAGCACACCGGAAGCTGATCTGCAAGCGATACTTGGATAATCAAGAGTACATTAGGGGGCGTAAAGAACTCCGGTTTCATTACGCCCCTTTTATCATGGGATTCTAATTTATACCCGGGTCATCTGACATAAAAGAGTGTTATTAGGACCTCCTTTGTATAACGACCACACAAACTCGGGGGGTCAACGTCATACGTATAAAATTATCCTGGGTAAGATCCTTACAGATACACCTTTCCATCGTCGCCGTCGACTGTAATTAACTGGCTGTCCTTTATAACCTTCATCACGCCCGGAATATTCACCACCGCCGGAATGCCATACTCGCGGGCAACTATAGCCCCGTGGGACATAATCCCTCCTATCTCCACAACAATGGCGGAAGCCCTTAAGAATAGGGGCGTCCAACCCGGATCCGTTGACGGGGCAACCAGCACGTCTCCAGCTTGCAGCTTTTCCCCTTCGTCCGGATGATAAATCATTTTTGCCGTGCCGGTAGCCCTTCCCGCTGCCACACCCAGACCTGCCAGCGCATTGCCCGGGCTTAAGGCTGGATGTTCCGTAAACTTAGGTGCCTCATTAATAATAAAGTCTGGTGGTGAAAGCGCCTCCATTTCTTCCGCCCAGGCTTTCCGCCCGACAATCAGAACGTCTAATCCCCTGCCGTCCCAGTCCCCCGTTAGAATGGACATAATTTCACTCCAGGAACAGTGGTATATATCTACCTGCTTTGTAAGAATTCCCCTTTCCTCCAGCCTTCGCCCTACCTCCTGAAATACTAGCCGGTAAGATCCAGATATCTTCATCAGCACGGACTTACCCATTTCTCTAAGCTCCGCGCCTTTCAGGGATTGTTTTAACAAGCTGTTTATCGCCCCACGCCTGTAAAAAGGAACCCTCCGGTTAACTTCCTTCCAGGCTTCGTCCACTTTTTCTTTTTGCCGGGCCTTTATTTTATCAAGATCAGCAGTTTCCATGGTATTTCTGACAACATTCAAGAGGTAAGAGGGGTCTTCCCGCCAGCGGGGGTTGATGATTTCACATTCATAAACCCCCCGGTGGCCGAATTCTGCCAGAAAGTTTCGAAAAGATTGTTTAAACGGAGATTCCTCCGGGAGTTCTTTTTCCCACAGGAGGGGGTTATAGATTTCATCAGAAAAAAACCTTCTGGCGGCGGCGTCACCCCGCGCAATTTCAGCGATTTCCACCAGGCGGTAGCCCTGTTGCGCGCTGGTTATGTCGCCCCCCCCTGCCATTAGGGCGTTAGCCAACGCTCTCCCTCTACCGGGAAAATATTTTTCCAGCGATTTTGCAAGTAAACTCATATCGGCAGCGCTAACACAAGCCGTAAACACCGGGTAGAATTCATAGTATGCGCTTTTAATCTCAGCTAATCTATTTATCAGATCCTTTACGGTCAGGTTCTTGAAATTTTCTTTTAATAAAGCTCTTGAAAAAACATCAACCTTATCAAAGGATTTTTGAGCGATTTTTTTGGTTCTGATTCCAATAAGAATCATTTTCGACAAACGCCATAATCTTCTGCATCCCTTGATTCCATGATAAGGTTTTTTTTCGTTGATTTCTATTTCCGGCTGGTACCCTCCCATACCTTCATTCATTTGTCGTGGTGTTATACCAACAGCATCATACATATACCATTGAAACCAGGATAGGTTGAAATATGCCCGGCCGTGATATAATCTAACAAACCGTATACCCGGGGGTATTTTATAACCAATTGGATCTACGTTCTCCGGCCCTGTGCTGATTAGCTTCAGCAGTTTCCAGTTGAGAGTAGACTGGACCATGGGCGAGGTATCCTTGAAATTAGCATTGGACCATATGTCCGGCTGGTTTCTAAGTCCGTCAAAAGTGTACCTGGGAAGCACTGTCACCGGCCTGGCTTGGACCAGGGCGAAATCTTTTCCGTCAAATACCCATTCAACATCCTGGTTCTGTTCCCCACCAAAGGCGTCAAAAACCCGCTGGATCAGTAAACCCAGTCTGATGATATTTTCATCAGATAAAACCTGACCTGCTGATAACCCGGCAGACTCGATAAATTCCGTGCCGCCATCTTTTCCGGCAACGGTTTTACCTCCTTTACGGCCGATTCTTTTTTCCGTTATCTCACACCAATTATCCAGGCGGTATTCATCCGGCTCTACGGCGCCGCTTACCACGCTTTCGCCCAAACCGAAGTTGGCGTTTATCAGTACAATATCTTCCCGGCCGGTACGGGGGTCGCAGGTAAAGCCGACTCCGGCGGACTCGGCTTCCACCATTTCCATAATCACCACGGCCTGGATAACTTCGTCATCTTTAACGTTCATTTTCCGCCGGTAAGCGACGGCCCGGGGTGTCCATAAGGAGGCGTAACACCCTTTAATAGCGGACAGGACGTTGTCCATTCCCCGGACATTTAAGAAAGATTCGTGGATCCCGGCAAAAGACGCCTTGGTGGAGTCCTCGGCAGAGGCAGAAGACCGGACAGCCACCGGCTTACCTGGTATACCAATGGTTCTCAGGTTATCTTCCAGCTCATCCCGGACATTTGGTGGAATACGCCCGCCTTTGATTTTTTCCCTGAGCAGGAAAAGTTTTTGCTCAATCTCCTTTTCTCCAATGTTGCCGGTAGTTGCACTGCGAGTGATTTTCTTAATGTCTTCAAGCAGGCCGTTTTCTTCAATAAAGATTTGGTATGCCCCAGCCGCAAGGACACCTCCGGCAGGAATATTGAATCCGTATCGCTCAAGCCTCCCCAGGTTCCACCCCTTCCCCCCGGCTGCTCCCACGCCAGCTTGAAATGTCTCGGTCCAGTTGAGAAAAAACGCTCCGCTGCTCTTTTCCATGGTCTTCCTCCCGCATTAATAAATTTTCCCTCTATTTTTCGTTATTGTTTGTCCCTGTTTTTTGCCCCGTTAAGAAAAAGGTCCATAATCATATCAATTCCTTCATCTATCGAAAATAATTCCGGATGGCTCAGCCAGAGAATTGCTATATTACTGTGCATTGATTCCAGGTGGGTGGCTAGAGCCATGCTGTCCATATCCCGCCTGATTTCCCCTGTTTCCTTACCCAACTCAATAATAGGCGCCAGGACATCCCTAAAGCCGCTACTCAGACTTAAATCCCAATCCCTTAAGACTTGAACCACTCTTTGCATCCGGTAAGCAAAATACTTTTCATAAATATCCTTGTTCAACTCGATATGCATCCACCGCAGCGACTTGCGAAGCGCCGCGATTAAGCGTGACCGGGTATCGGGTAATTGCATTACCTGACTGAGCGCCTCAGGCCCTTGTTCCTTGATTATTCTTTGTACGTATTCGCAAATAATGGCTTCTTTAGCGGGAAAGTGGTTATAAATGGTCCCTTTGTTAACGTCGGCCTCTTCGGCTATTTGCTCCACCGTGGTTTGCTCAAAACCCTGTTTATTAAATAAATCCATGGCGACAGCTATAATCTTTTTCCTGGTTTCCTCTTTTTTTCTCTCAGTTCTGCTTACTCTGATCTGCTCCATTTTTTCACCCCCTATGAATTGCTTGCTATTCAACTTAGTTGTGAGTTCGTATTTGTTGAATGATCAACTGAGTTGATTATACTATGTCTTCTTATCTTCGGCAAGGATTGTGGCAAAATTTTTTTGGGCGTGAATAAAGCCGCAGGCTGTCTAGCTGGCGACACCTTCAACCTTCGTATCATCAAATTTCATTAAAGAGGTGAGGGATGATTATCGAATCCGCTCCCAGCCTGCTAAGAAACTCCTCCCCGACATTGTTTAGCGGTTCTTGGAAGTTATCAACAGTGTAGTCGCCGTAAGCATAAATTTTCTCAAGGGCGGATTCATATTTTTTCCCACTGCTCCCACCATTCAGTGAAGCTCAATCGGCGGCCTGCCGCGCATTATGGACATGGGCCAGTGCAACGACGCTTATTCCGCCATCCAGGTGGCCGTGGCCCTGGCCGGCGCCTTCAACTGCGAGGTAAACGACCTGCCGCTGACGCTGGTCCTCTCGTGGTACGAACAGAAAGCCGTGTGCATCCTGCTGACGCTTCTGTCGTTAGGCCTTAAGAACATCTACCTTGGACCCACGTTGCCCGCGTTTATCTCTCCGAATGTGCTGAACGTCCTGGTCGAAAAATTCAACATCAAGCCCATCAGCACGCCGGAAGCGGATCTACAAGCGATACTTGGATAATGACGGAATACCATAAAGAGGAGCCGGAGAATATTTACTCCGGCTCCTCTTTATGCGCTTACAAATCCACCTGTCAATTTAAACTCCAGCCCAATACTATGCAAGTTGGTGCAATTTCAATCGCCCATGGTTCATTAACAAAAACAAATTTTCATGGAGCTAATTTACCTACGTTGTATGTCAATGCCGGTTAATCTGTAAAGTATATCCATCTTGGTTCAAATAAGAAAAATGTGACTTACATATATTTCCTTACCGCTTTCACAATTTCCCACAATTCCTTGATAATTGCTCCACAATTTTTTTGTACACTTTTAGCGTGCCCACTAAAAATATATTCCTAGGAGGAATGCATGTGAAAAGTTGGAAAGCAAAAGTCGTCTCTGCCGCTTTGGCCTTGTCAGTGCTGGCGCCTTCAGCCGCTTTTGCCGCTGATAACACAACGGCAACAGATGATGTTCAATTCAAACCCGGGTTTGTCAGTCACCTGCGCTTTGGTGGCGCAAAAAATCAGTTAGATGACAGCAAGATCTTAGAGGTGGTCGGCAAATACGCGCCGGAAAGCCTCTCCGATTGGGAGAGCGTTATTGCTGAACGGGAACAGCTGGCAAATGCACTAAAGGAAAAGGCCCCTGCCGGCCTGCAAAAAACTCAGCTGTCCGACGAGCAAAAGGAACAAATCAAGAACATCCGTGAACAGATGAAAGACGGCACGCTTACTGCTGAGCAGGCTAAAGAGCAATTGCAAGGCCTCGGCCTTGACATGGGCCGTTCCTTCGGCCTCAAAACACAGCTAACCGACGAGCAGAAAGAGCAAATCAATGACATCCGCGAGCAAGTGGAAAACGGCACGCTTACTGCGGAGCAGGCCAAAGAACAACTGCAAGGCCTCGGTCTTGACATGGTTCGGGCCTTCGCCCCCAACATCCAGCTGACCGACGAGCAGAAAGAGCAAATCAAGAACATACGTGAACAGATGAAAGACGGCGCGCTTACTGCCGAACAGGCCAAAGAACAATTGCAAAGCCTCGGCCTGCCGGGAAAAAGTGATTTTATCCGGCCCGGCAACCTCATGGGACAGCTCAATGAAGCGGTAGAAGCGAATGACGAGTCAAAAATAGTAGAACTGCTGCCGCAGCTTTTAGAGCAGCTGCAAGAAAGAAACCAGCAGCTTTCTGATAAGTTGTCAGAAATGAATCAATAGATAATGATGAAGGCTCTCTTACTCTCTTTTTGGAAGAGAGTCTTTTTTTTGATACAATAATACCGAAGGGAGGGCCGTCAGATGTTTCGCATTTTTCTGGTGGAGGATGAAATAAACTTAAATCAGATTTTAACTTCCTACCTGGAAAAGGAAGGTTGGGAGGTCCAGTCCTATACAAATGGGGAGTCTGCTTTACAGGCCATAAACGAGTCCCCGCACCTTTGGATTTTAGATATCATGCTTCCCGACATTGACGGTTACAAGCTGCTGCGCCGGATTAAAGAAGTTACACCAGGGATTCCGGTTATCTTTATTTCTGCCCGTGACGCTGATTTCGACCGCATTGCCGGCCTGGAAATGGGTAGTGACGACTACCTGGCCAAACCCTTCTTACCCCGTGAGCTGGTTATCCGTACGCACCGTGTCCTGGAACGGGTATATCCGCCAACTGACATGAACAATACCGTTATTAATCTGCATATCTATACCTTGCATGAAGGTAAGCGTGAAATACGTAAGGACCAAGCTATTATAGAACTAACCTCCAAAGAATATGACCTGGCTTTACTGTTTGCCAAAAACAAGGGAACGGCCTTGTCCAGGGAACAAATTATCAACCATGTCTGGGGAGAAGATTACTATGGCACCGACCGGTCCGTAGACGACCTGGTACGAAGGTTGCGCAGAAAACTGCCCGAACTCCGCATTGAAACCATCTATGGCTTTGGTTACAGGATGACGGCTCAATGAAAAACCTTTCGCTGACTGTTAAAATATGGCTTGCCCTCTCTCTAATCAGCCTGTTGTTATACGTCGTTGTAATAATGTTAATGCCTTCCATGATCCGCAGCTTTTTCACCGCCACCTTGGCGGAGCCGCCAGGACCGGCTCCAAGAAATGTTTTAAGAGAACAGCTGCCTCCTTATCTTTCTGTTCGGGGTTTTAACATCCGTAGTTTTATTCTTCTGGCAGACGGCACCACCATCCCCGCACAGACGGAAAAACTGTTTTCGGAACCTCTATATCAGCAAGTAAAGCAAAATGCGATGTCCCAGCAACAGCCCAGACAACTATACGAGTATCACAGCGGGCCGGACCAGTATCGTTATAACATCCGCAAGGACATGGCCTACGGGCAGCCTCTTTATCAGGTGACATTCTTAAGAGAATCGGAAGAAGACAACTTTGTAGCCACATTATTGTCCAGAATTATCCTGTTTGCCGGCATTGTCCTTTTGATAAGCTGGTTTGCTTCACTCTTTATTGCCCGTTACCTGACCAAACCACTGGTTCAAATGCAACAGCATGTCAAGCGCATTGCCAACCGCCACTGGCATGAGCCCCTAGTTGTAACACAGAGCGATGAAATAGGCCAGCTGGCCAACTCCATTGAAACCATGCGCCAGCAGCTCGTCCAGCAGAATAACGCCCAGCAGTCCATGCTGCAAAATGTATCCCACGAGCTAAAAACACCGGTCATGGTCATCCGCAGCTATGCCCGGGCAATTCAGGACGGGGTTTACCCCAAGGGGGATCTGGCCGGCAGTATTCAGGTCATTGAAGAAGAAGGAGAACGGCTCGAAAAACTGGTTAAACAACTACTTTACCTAACGCGCCTTGATTACCTGGCTTCCGGAAATATATCTCAGGAAAAAATTCATTTAGACAAGTTAATTGAGGATATCGCCCAGCGCATGAACCTCCAACGGGCGGAGATAACCTGGCAGTTAGAGCTCCAGCCGGCAACGGTCAACGGGGATGAAGACACCCTGCGGTCCCTGGTTGAAAACCTGATCGACAATCACCTGCGCCATGCGGTTTCACGCCTGGAGATTACTCTAACGGTCAACAATGAACAATCAGAAGCGACTCTCCGGTTCTGGAATGACGGTTCCACGATTGAGCCCCATATCTTAAGCCAGCTGTTCCAGCCTTTCCAGAAAGGGCGGGAAGGAAGTGTCGGGCTGGGATTGGCCATTGTTCAGAGAATCGTTAAAATGCACCAGGGGCGGATAAGCATGGAAAACAAGCGAGACGGCGTATCTTCCACCGTTTTGCTGCCCCTGAGAAAATAAAGCGCCAAGGAGAAAGGCTTAGTTCAACACATGCTGTTCCATGAACCGTCCCAAAACGGTCTCTATCCCCGGCAGTCGCTGGTCAGCCTGTATCCGGTTCCCCACAGGGTTTCGATAAATTCCGGGTTCGACGGGTCTTTTTCGATCTTTTTTCTTATTTTTTGGATATGCACGGCCACGGTTGCCGTATCTCCATAGTAATCGTCTCCCCATATGGCTGACAGCAGGTGTTCTTTGGAAAACACCATGTTGGGATGGGTGGCCAGAAACAGCAGCAGCTCGTACTCCTTGGCCGTCATTTGGACTTCCCTGCCGCTGACGGATACCTGGTGGGACGCCGTATTGATTTCCAGGCCTGCGTGGGTGATCACTTCGGAGGCGCCCCTGCTGCCGCCCTTGAGTCGCTCGTATCTTTTGATATGGGACTTGATCCTGGCCACCAGTTCCCCCGGGCTGAACGGCTTGGTCAGATAGTCATCGGCGCCGTACTCCAGTCCCCTGATCTTGCTGATATCCTCCCCTTTGGCCGAAACAACTACCAACGGGATATCCAGCTTTTTCCTTGCCTCTTTAATTATTTCATATCCGTCCTTGTTGGGCAGCATCAGGTCCACAATGACGACGTCATAATTACCGGTAAGAGCCCTCTTCAATCCCTGGGCTCCATCCTGGACGATGTCAGCCTTAAAGCCGTTTAACTGTAGATAATCCCTTTCCAGTTCAGCAATATTCAGATCATCCTCGATGATCAGGATACGTTTCATTGACAATCCCCTTCCCAAGTCACCCGGCAACCGGCAGTGTGATCTTAAAACACGTACCCCGGCCTTCCTCGCTAACAGCCGCAATGCTTCCTCCGTGGGCTTCCACCAGTTCTCTGGCGATGGCCAGCCCGAGCCCGGTGCTGATCAGATCCTTGGTGCGTTCATGATCAATACGGTAAAAACTGTCGAAAATATGAGGCAGTTTATCTGCTGGTATGCCCGGCCCGTTGTCGCTGAGTTCAATACAGGCAAAGCCGCCCTGCTGCGATAGCTCGGCTTTGATGAGCAAACCCTGCTCCGGCCCGTACTTTACAGCATTGCTGATGATATTTCTGATCGCCTGGCTCATTCTTTTCCTGTCCAGGCGAACCTGCCAATCCTGCTCCATGTTGTCGGCATATGCAAGCCGCACCTGCTTTTCTTCCAGTTCAAGCCTGAATTCTTCCATCAAATCACCCATGAAGGCGCTTATAGGCACAACCTCAAACTGAAAATTGAGCTTCTGCAGATCCAACTTTGAAAAAAGAAAAAGGTCGTCTATCAGTCTGTTTACATAAACAATATTACGGTGGATGATCTTTAGATATTTTGTTTTGTTTTCCAGCGGTATTTCCTTATCCAGTATAGCCTCAACGTACCCCTGCAGGGAGGTGATGGGTGTCTTCAGGTCATGAGAGATGTTGGCAACCAGCGCCTTCCTGTTTTCTTCGTATTCGGACTTTATTCTTTCACTTTCTCCCAGTTTACGCGCCATTTCGTTGAAAGAGACAACCAAAAGACCGATTTCATTGCTCATAGCGCACTCTACTTTTACGTCATAATTGCCCCGGGCAATCTCCTCCACTCCGTTTTTCAAGGCTTCAATCGGTTTGAAAACTCTTTTTTCCAGGCGCAGGAAAAACAATACCTGAAAAACTTCTTTGGCAATCAGCAGTATCGCGATAAAGACCACAATCACCTTAAGGCCGGCCAGCTTAAACAACAAAAACAATAACAGCAAGTTGAACAACAAAGCGAACGGGCGAAAAAATTTCACGGATTCATGCATCCGGTGAAACTCCCGGTGATACATCCGGTGTCGATCGAATTTACAAAAGATGTGGTCATGCTCCTTGTGTCTTCTGTGATGATATCTTAGTTCCCGAAAAAAATTTATTGGTCCGTCTTTCTTTACCATATTAACCACCCGTTAACCCTGTTTTGCAGCTTTATATCATTATATAACAAAATGTTAAATAATAATTATCCAGCCCTTTTATAACACCGGTCAGAATAAGAAAGACCGGGTTACCCGGTCAGACTCTTTAACGTTTTTAGCGCACATTTTTCGCAAATTCCAAAGATCTTTAACTGGCGGCTTTCAACCTTAAATTTATGCTCTTTGCTGACCCTGTTCTCCAGGCCTCCCGGAAAATCCTCATTAACTTCAATAACAGTCCCACACTGTGTACATATCAGATGATAATGAGGGTAGTTATCCGAACCCCAGCCATAAAATTCATAACGTCTGCGTCCGTCGCCAAAATCAACGCTATAAATAATATTCTTCAAAAGAAAAAGTTCCAGGGTCCTGTATACTGTAGCCAGACCCATATCAGGAGCTTTTCGTTTGGCCAGATAGTATACTTCCTCAGCGCTAAGGTGTTTATCCTTGTTTTCCAGCAGAACTCTTAAAATCTGTTCCCTGCGAACTGTCAGTTTATATTGATCGGCTTCCAGCTTTTCTTTCACACCGGTTATGACATTTTTTATATCTCATCACCTCTGGGATACCCTGGTTTTCAATGTAATCGAGGTTAACAAGATTCATTTCAAAGATATAATGGCCCCTGCGGGGCACGATTTCACGCAAGCCCGGCAGCCGGTGCAATTTCCCGGGTTCATTAACCGTACGTGCCGGTGAAAGATAAATTTTACCTAAAACACCCCTGAGACAGCCACACATTTCCAGCAGGCCTGGCACAGCCTGGTGTTTACTGATATATAAGCCGTGCCATGCCTGGCGCCATGTCTATGCGCATAATTGTGGTGATGCCTTCTCACTTGCTCCACCCCCATGATCACGACTTGCCGCAACTGGGATTCCATTCACCAGACCAAGAGCAGTTCCACCTGCAAATTCATTTGGTGCGGCTCATTTAAATCATTTTTCGACGTTCCCTCAAGAGTTAATATGATTTTTTCCACTTCCTTGTTCTTGTTGATGAAAACATTGCATCCGCCTGTCAAAGCCTCCATACTGGAAAATTCTTTGCATACGCAGCCCTGGCCGTGTTCATGCAACATTTGCTTGTGAAGCATTTTTTCATGGATAATTTTTTTCATTTCCCCGGAAATCTCGTCAAAAGACAGGGAAAGCACCGTGCTTCGATCTTCTTTTTCCTCCACTTTCACGCTGTTTAAAACATCCAGGAAAAATGCCAGCCTGGCAAGTTTCGCCTTAATCCCGAACCGCCTGATGTCGCCGCAGTCACCAATGTGGCCGTGGCCCGGATGATGACCGTGGCCATGGCGCAAAAACATATGCTTCATAAATCCATGCCTCCCGGCGCCGTGGCAATCAAGCCCATCAAACTCAGTGCTGCTTTCATGCTTCACTTTCTTGCCCGCGTAATCCATTTCCATGCTAACCTTAGCCTTCGTTCTGCCGTCCGCCATGTTTTTTTCAAATTCATTGTCCAGGCTGAATATGTTGACCTGATCCTTTTTGCCCGCCACTTTGAGATTCCCGCTGCAAGAATCCTTGTCTTTCATGGTCATGATTACATCATACAGAAGCTTGATCTTGTTCATGAAAAATGACCTCCTTGTTATTTATGAGGTCATTGTAGAGGAAGTCTTTAAACTGGTTTTAAAGGATTTATAAAAAGTTTATAAAAGTGTATAAATGATATGTTAACAAAACACGCTTTCCCGCCCCGAAAAGAACTGCCTTAAAAAATGTGGGTGCGAATTCATTCGCACAAAAGTTACTTGAGATACCCAAGTTCGGCGCTGACGCGCCGTGTGCGATTGAAATCGCACCTACATCGGTATTTTTATGATACGTGACGCCACCGGCGGCATAGACAACTACCCTGCTTATTCTTTAACAACCCTTAAAGGAAGGCTTTCTTTTGGCGAGAAAAGCTTCCAGTCCTTCTTGATAATCACCGGTTAAAGAGGCGCTGAGAACGCCCTGGCGCTCCACCTCCAGCTGCCGTTCCAGGAGTGTTAAAAATGCGTGATTTAAACCGGC
>NZ_QFGB01000079.1:0-15649 GCF_004369245.1 Pelotomaculum sp. FP
TCACGATCTGCTTCATTTGCATGCATTTTTCAGCTTCCCTAAGAGAAAAGAGCATCCTGATAAGCTCTTCTGCCCTCATGATGCTCTTTTGCCTTGCCGACTCTTTGCTTATCTTAATGACATTGCCCTTTGGGTGTTATTATTCCCAGGGAGAGGTATTTTTATCCAGTTATCAGCGCCATCATAATTGGTGGAACTTCACTCACCGTTATTTTTAATATTACGTGTTTTCAAACAACCTCAACCTCCACGCACTCCTGCTCCAGCCGTATCCCTTTTTCCAGCATGCAACGGATCGTGTCATGGAAGACTTCATAATCCTCCTCAGCGAGCAAGCGGCGCAACTTTTCAGCGTAAGCGCGATCAAAAGGCATGGCATACTGCTCGTAGCGCAGCAGCGTGGCCTCATCCATGTGCATGGGTTTGAGGTCCAGGTCGCATTTCACCCGCAGGTGGTTGAAGATAGTAAATCCACCGTAATCAATATCGCCCCAGTGGTGGAAGACTACTGCACGTCCGGTTGCCGCCAGATAGTCGCGCAGTTTGGTCAGGAACAGGCGGCGCGGGGAGTTGTGATAGCCACCCAGATAGATTGCCAAAAAACATCCCTGGTACTTTTTAATAAACTCGTAATATGAGGTCAGGTTTTCGATGGTGATCACCCGGTCCGCGTTCATTTCCAAAAATGTCATCTGCCGCACGATTTCGGCTGGCAGTCCTATATCCGGGGTAAAAGCGGCAACATCGACGATGCGGTCTCGGATGGAAAACTTAAGGGGCCCGCTTATGAAAAGGTGCTGCGGGTTGTCCAACAGGCCCAGTTCAGCCAGGACTTCTTTCTGTTCCCAGTTCCCGCCTTCTCCCCCGCTGTTTTGCAAAGCGGGGTGAAAGTCCCTGGCCACACGTGCCAGCGCTCCGGCCACGCTGTCGAAAGCCTTGCTGTTTCCCAATACCCGCTGGCTGAAGATGCGTCGCGGCGTCTCTTCGACAAGCTGCCCGGCTGCACAGATCGTCTGAAAAAGCATTTTCACCCGGTCCATATCCCCTATATCCAGATAACGGGCCACGCTCTCACCCCGGCCAAGCCGCGAAGTTACCCATGCAAAAAAAGAAGCCGCCCAGTCAGGGGCGCCTGTCGAATAGCTGCGGGCCAACGCACACACATCGCCTGCCGCTTCCGCCCTCGGCTTCCGGCCAAGACAGCGGTATGCCTCTGATAACGCTGCAGTGTTTAAGGACACTTTTTCAATCAGGTTGCCTTTCTCGTGCTTAACCCAATGGATTTCGATCAGCCCGCGCTCCTCCAGGTTCAGACAGGTTTCGTTTATTTCCGTTTTCGGCCGGGCGCTGGTGTCGTTAAAATAGGCGGGCAGTTTTTTGCGGTTGAAATGGAACCATATTCTGCGGCCCTGGATTGCAGCACCGGCAGGGGATACCTCATCCCCTCCATCAGGCAGGTAATCTTTCTCCACCGCTTCTGACGGCGTAATTTTTTTGCCCTGCGCGCTGCGCTCAAAACTGTCAAGGAGGGCATTTAAAATCAAGGTCTCATATTTCATCAACATCACCATCTTATGCCCGTCATGCGACAGTACTGCCTATCTTCTTGGAATTAACGTCTTCCGGCGCCGCTTCGTCATCTTCTGTTAGTTTTAACTGCTTGTAATCCTCGATCCAGCTGTAGTGGCCGTCACGCATTACCAATAGGGTGGTCGGCACGTGCGGCGTGATGTATTCACATTTGTCGGTGGGAGCGGCGATAATTGCCTGCAGCCCCAGCCCGTTGATAAAGCGCAGGCTGTTCTCCACCCGGTCGCTGTCCATGCGGTTGAAGGCTTCGTCGAACATCATCAACCTGATGCTGTCGCGGTTGGTCCTGATGCGGTATAGCTGGACAAAGGAGGCGACAATAGCGACATAATACGGTGTTTGAGTCTCACCGCCGGATTTTTCACGGCACACCCTGGAAAAGATGGAAGTTTCCCCGTTGGCCTGCGTTATCTTGATGTCATAATCCAGGAAAGTCCGGTAGTCGGTATACTCGGCGATGTTCACGGGCAATTGTTCCATAGAGGTGTTGATGATTTTATCAAAGAGATCGTCCATCGCCTCCCGGTGCCGTTCCTGGAAAAGCGAGTCAAACAGGGAAACGCCGCCTTCCACCAGGTCCGTGTCCATGATCATATCATGAAAACGGCGGTGGCGGGCTGAAGGCTCCACCAGGAAACGGTAGCTCTCGCTGCCGAAAGATACAGTTTTTAGAGCGTCATTTAACGTGTTAAAGGCGTCCCTGGCGTTATCGATATTCTCCCTGAGCCTGTTAATAAAGTGTTCTTTAAACTCCTGCTCCGCCTCTTGTTTGGCCAGGTTGATTTTTTCCTCGTATTCCGGGAGTTCGCTTTCCACCAGTTTTTGATGCTCACGGGCATAATCATCGATCTCAGCCGGTTCAACCCGGCCACCAAACTGGTACGCTCCATTGTATGCGGTCTTTAAGGCGACCAGCTCGTTTTGCTTATTTATGACCAGGCTTTCCAAACTCTTGCGGTTGTGCAGAAAACTTGCCGCAATATTTTCCGGAGTGCGGCGGCGCACCTCTTTTTCATAGCGGGGTTGGCCTTTTTCAACAATGTCCTGATGTTCCGCAATGAAGGTTTTAAACTCGGCCTCCGCCGCGCCGGCCGCCCGGTCCAGCGCGGGGCGCTCCTGTTCCAGCTGTTCTATGCGACTTTTCAATGTTGATTGTTTCGCTATATAACCTTCGATCTTCGAGCGCAGGTTATCTTGTCTCTTTTTCAGCGACTCCATCCGCGCCTGGATTTCTTTGATACTGGAAGTATCCAGCGTAGCCAGTTCTTTTTCTTTCTCAACAAGCTCCTTTTTTGTCGAGGCCAGTTCGCCAAATACGCCAAGCCGTTCCTGTAGCAGGGCATAGCGGCCGTCCTTGACGGAACAGCGCCTGCGCAGCGACTCCAACCCGCCGGCTTCTTCCTGCAGTCGCCCAAGTTGCGCTTTTACTTCAGCCAGACGCGCCTCTTTGCGCTCAATCTGCCGTGCATAGGCGCGCTCACCAATAAAAGGGGTCTCGTAAACTTCAAATTTAATCTGGCGGGCGGTGTTGTTGACATAGGTCATGCAGGTCGTGGTAATGGCGCGGCGGTGTTGTTTCAACTGCTGCTCATTCTCACACTTGATTACGTTGCCCATCAGCTGGCACACATAGGCGCGGGCATAGCGGTTCTTTGACTGCACCTCCTCAGCCAGCGAACCAGGCTCCAGCTTGTCCAGAAAACCCAACACCCGGCCGGTATTGACCAGGCCGACACCTGAAATGCGCTTTTCTTTTTTATGCCGCTCATAAACAGACAGGGCAAAATTAAAGTGTTCCGGTTCAATGATAAGGTCGAAACGCTGGGTGTTAAGCCAGCCTTCAACAGCATCCTGCCACTTTTCGTCAGGCACTTCCAGCAGTTCACAGAGTACTTTTGGTTCAACCAAAAATCCCTTATCCGACTTGAATTTTTCCGTGATCAGTTCGCGCAGCTCAGTAACCTTATGACTGTAGATGAATTTTTTGTTGCGCAGGCTGGCCAGCTCATCTTCCAGGCTTTTCTCATCATTCGCCAGTTCTTTTTGCCGGCGCGAGATGTCCCAAACCTGTTCGCTGAAGCGCTGTTCGAGAAGTTCCAGGGTCGTGCGGCCTTCTTCCAGCTGACGGCGGGCCATTGCCGCGCCATCCGCCCCGGCCTGCGGCAGGCTGCCGCCGGAGAGGGCACGGAAAAGCCCGGTTAGAGCCCGCAGGGCCATCTTCTCATCCGGGTTGACGAGCTCCTTGCCGTCGTAAAGTAATTTTTCCAGGCGGGCAACTTCATTTTGCGCAGACACCTTCATTTCCGACTGCTGCTGCTCGAGCTCCCGCCGCCTCTTAGCCAGCGCATCGATCTCAGTGCGCAGCCGCTCCAACAACTGAAAGGTGGAGTTGGCCGCCAGAGTGTCCCGGTAGCTCTCGTATTCTTTCCGGCAGCGCCCCTCGTTTTCGCGGGTATCCTGCAATTTTTCGGCAGTTGTCTTCAGTTCTACTTCCTTTTTGGCGGTTTCCTCCAGGTTGGCGGCACGCAAGGCCCCCGCGTGCTCCCAAGTCCCGCGCAGGATCAGGTAGTCCTGCACCAGTACTTTTTGTTGTTCCTTCGCTATTTCATTAAACTTGTCAATAATCTTTTTAAGAAGCGACAGCTTTTCCCGGGTCTGGGCAGCTAGGTCGCTGTACTCCTTATAGCGGTGAAAGTTTTCTTTCATCACTTCGATATTTACATGTTTTTCTTCCAGTACGTAGGAATAGACGAATTGCCGGATATCGGTAATCGGCTTAAACGAGATGGCCTTGACAAACAGGTCAAAGAACCGTTCACTCAGGGCGCCAAGCTTCACCAGGAGATCTTCCCGGTACCTCTCCGCCGTGGAATAGATGGTAGCTGATTTTCTGTCCTTCAAAGCCACTTTCAGCTCACGGATGTTGCGGGGACGTTTGCCAACCAGGAACATCCCGTCTTCCAGGGGGCAGTCCTCCACTTTGAAGAACTTGCTGTCCCAGGTCCGGCCGTCCGCATAGGAATCGACGGCCACGCCCAGAAGAAAATATTTCCTTTTGACATTGTCATAGAACTCAAGCGCCACGTAAGAAGTGACGTCACCGCTGCGCAAGTATCGCCGGCCGTTCTCGCCGTCGCTGCCGGTATTGCACCGCAGGTAACCGGACAAGTCCCTTTTAGTTTCCTCGGAAGCCGACACGTTGAACTTGACTTTGCGCAGGTCGGCTACCAGCACGTACTGGACAGCGTCCAATATGGTCGACTTGCCGGCGCCGTTATCGCCTGTAATCAATGTGCCGCCCTTAATCTCTACGGTCACGTTTTCAAAGTAATGCCAGTTAATCAGCTTTATCTTGGTCAATTCTTTCAAGGTATCACTCTCCGTCCTCACCAGCCGGCCGGGCACTGCCGTAGCTCTCAAGTTTATCGTACAAACTGCGCACATCGTCTACCCGCGTGGCGAACAATATGGTCGGGTACACCTCAAGCCGGCACTCCGGATCGGTAACATCGCTATCAAGGGCCGTAAGGAGGTTAAAACGTTTAAACAAGTTTACCGCTTCCCGCAGGCTTTTTTTATCTATAGGCCGGGCGCGTATTTTTAAAGCAGCGTATTTGTCCTGGATTTCCCGTACCCTGAGGCAGATGTTTTCTGTTAAGTTGACCTCTTTGCGTTTCTCCTCGTAACATAACCTGATAATCAATAAAATGATCGATTCTTCCAGCCTTAAATGAAGGCGGTTGGCAGGAAAATCGCTTACCGCCTGGAAGATACCGTAGATACGGTCACCCACCAGCGTCCAGCCCGCGTTCTTTAGATACTCGCGCAGAAGCTCTTCATAACGCTCGATGAAGTAATAGTCACGCTTGTTCTCTTCGTTTCTTCTGGTGATGAAAGTGCTGCCCAGGAGTTTATTGACGACCCTGGCGAAATCCTCCCGCTCCTTGACGCTCATCTTTTCCATTATCTCCCAGGGATTCAAGGCACATAGCTCCTTTGATGATTTTAACGGGGCCTGCGGCGCGAGAACACGACATCCTTGAACTCAAAATGACCGTTACCGCTCCTTACCCGCTTGCCTTTCTTAAAGTCCACCTGGTAGTTGACCAGACGTGAGGCGCCATAGGCAGCCGCATAGATTAGTTTCAGGAAGTCCTCCACTTCGTCAACGCCCAGTTCGGCGGCCCGGATAGAGTCACGCCCGCCCAGCTTGTCCATGACATAGGCGTTAATCCGTTCCCGGATCATTCGCCTCGCCATTTTCTCCCGGTACTTGCGCAAAACCTCCCGCCGCTCTTTTTCATCCGGCCCGGCCAGCTTCTGGAATTCAACCGGCGCGTGGTTCCTTGAGGCCTCCCGGGCGGTATAGAGGGATTGCGCGTCGATATAGGGAATGGAATAAAGGCTAAAGAGCCGGTCAAAAGCTTGCGGCAGGTCGTCACCCTGGCGATAACCCTCCACGGTGCGCAGGCCGGCCAGGTATTTGAGTATTTCCAACAGCTGCCCTTCCAGGTCCTTGCTGGAATTAAGAATATACTTCAGCTGCAGGAAGGAGGCGTTGGCGTATTGCACGTTGCGCCTGTCGATCTCCTCCAATATTTCATCCATGCCCGTGTAGGCCTGGCGGATGTAATCCAGCCGGTGGTATATTTCCTTCTCCGCCTCGGCCTGACTGGCCTGGCGGCCCCTCTCGACTTCCTGGGTGGCAGTCGCCGTCACCCAGGCCGGGTCGTGGTACCACTTGTTAATCCGTTTGATGATCTTGGGCCGGTAGCGAAAGACGTTGTCGGACGTCTTCAGGCGGTGGTAGCTCCTGTCTAAAATCTCCTGCTTGTAGTCTTCAAAGTGTATTTTTAAGATATCCTTCGGTTGTTTTTCGGCCAGCACCCGCTCTATATAGCGTTTGATATTGTGGTTTAACGACTTTAAACCGTTTAATAATTGTTCGGTTTGTTCAAAGGCCTTTTCCAGGGCCAAGTTGGCCTGACGTTCCACATCCTCAGCGTAAAGAAGGGTGTAGGTGGCATAGACAAAGCCCTGGTACTCAGCCTGGCGGTTCTTGCGGACTTTGTCCAATGTATCAAGAATTGTAATCGCGTAATCGTTAATATTGACATACTGCTTGTAATTGTTATAGGTTTCGGTTGAAAGCCAGCCGCAGGACTCCAGTTTGCGCAGCACGAAAGCCGCCCGGTCGCGGAAACCGGCGGGGTTGTCCAGTGATTCATCCCAGATTTCGTCGTCAAGCGCCCCGGCGAACTGCCCTTCTTCTTCCCAATTTTCTTCTATGTAGTCTACAATTACGTCTATCACCACATCCCGCTCCATACCCAGGCTGGTCAGCAGGTACTGGTCATAAATTTTAAACAGGATCCCGGCGTAGTGCTCTTTTAAAGGGCTGGCCAGGACGCTGAAAAACCGGTCCGGTATAATGGAAAAGAGGTTCATCGTAGTACCGCCTGAATATAGAATTGATAGGGCTGTGTGATAGCTGCATAAAGCAAAGACCTGCGTTATATTTCTCGCAGGCATCAACAAATTCCTCTATCCTTCTACTAAATATGAGTTCGTAATTATTTGGTATTTAGATAATACCCGGAATAAGTTATTTTTATCCAGTGTCTTTACAGAGCTCCATATCTGTAATCCATCACCAATCTCCCCGTACCGTTCAGCAACAGGTAAGTATATAAATATTAACAAGTGTAGTTGCTGAAAAAATTGGGATAAATTTGACTTAACGGTCAGGCTGCCTGAATCTCAATCATGTTATAATTTATACAGGATGAAAATACAGGAAGTGCCAACTATGAAAACCACTGCAAAAACAATTGAAATTGAAAAGCTGTTTCCCCGGTTAAAGGAAATTTCCCGGCAATTTCCTGCGGTTGCGGCGGCATATCTCTTTGGGTCTTACGCCGGCGGACGCCCCACACCACTCAGTGACATAGATATAGGTATCATAATGGCCCAGGAATTACCGGATATGGAGTCCTTCCGCATTGAAATGAGCCTGGCGGGAGAACTGGAAAAGATATTCGAAACCGATAATATCGACCTGGTGGTTCTGAACAAAGCGCCTCTTCCCATTCAATACAACGCCACCTGCGGCAAGCTGCTTTTCAGCAACGATGAAGAAAAAAGATCCGACTTCGTAGAATATGCGAGAAAATACTACATCGACTGCCTGCCTATCTACCGTGAATACCGTGAGGAGTTTTTTAAAAGGCTGCAGGAGGGGAGAAAGACAGATGGTTAATTTTCAAAAGGTAGATAAGCAGTTAAAAATGCTTGACAATTACCTGTCTATTTTAAGCCAACTCAGTAATATAAATCATAATGAATTTATTAATGACCCGCGTAATTACGGCAGCGCAGAAAGGTTCCTGCAGTTAGCGATAGAAACCACCTTGAATATCGGCAACCACATCATTTCCATCTATAATTTTGAAGCTCCCAAAGATTACTCGGATATATTCATTATACTTGGAAATCATGGTGTCCTACCAAAAGATTTCGCCAAAGAATTAACCAACATGGCTCGTTTTCGCAACCGCCTGGTACATATTTATTGGGAAATTGATACCAGTAGAGTGCATACTATAATACAAACAAAATTAAAGGACTTTGAGGATTTTAAAGGTTATATCTTGAACTTTATTTTGCAGAACAAGGGGAAATAGCTTATCGGTCTTTAGTCATCATCGAGACCCCATCAAGAATTTTTATTGCTGACTGGACATAACAGGTAAATATATGAGGCTGGTGCTTTGGTACTGAGATTTGAGCAACACTTTGGTGTATATATAATGGCTTGAACCACAGTTGAACGTTCTTTTCGAAACTGTTTAACTGCAAGCGGCAGATATCTTTCAATTGCAGCTTAAATATTATACATGTTTTTTAAGTATAACTCATTAAGAAGCAAAGCAGCTCCATCAAAAGCTATCAGGGATTGTCCACATGGAAAGGCTGGTAATCTCCAGTCACTTTTAACTAAGTTTTTTGGAACAATTGTAAAAATGTGATTCTTTAGTGTCATAATATGAGAAACCGGTGTGCAATGATCATTTTGAAGTATTGAAAGTTCAGGGAAATCAACTGTTTGAAAAAACCTTCCGTGAGCTTCTGAAATGGAACTAATTCCTATTACCGAAACTTGTTTATATTTTCCATATCTTTTAACCGTTAGCATCCCTTCGGGACCCTGGAAATTTAACTTCGGATTAAAGCTTAGTCCCTCCGCCCTATGTATTAATGAAATCAAATCAACGTTATAAGAGGCATATTGTTCACCTCTTCTTTCTTTTTCGGCATAATCATAAATACGAATACTGGGTAACGATGTGCGAAAAGTATTCAGTTCCTGGTATACCTTAAGCCATTTATATTCTTTGATACCTTGTCCGGCCTTTGCAAATTGGCTTCGAATAGCTGCTAAAAGCCTCTCACAGTGAATTTTCTCCGCATATTTTTCCGCTATATTCTCCAGTTTATTTTTTACCACATCAATGTTTTCAGAACTTCCTTGATAACCCTCCATAACTTTTGAAATAATATTGTTTACCAGGGTATATACCGTTATTAGCCCGCTACGGGTATAAATGAACCATGGCCTGGATTCCGGAGTCGCATACCAGTCGTATACTTTTGTCTCAAATTCATCTCTTGTAACTTCTTTATCCAACCCCTCAATACCGGATCTGACATTTTCCGGACATATTATATAGGCCTTCCCTGGCCTGTGGCGGCCTACCCGGCCGAAGCGCTGCATAAACGAGGGGGCTTCAAAAGCCTCAAATACCAGGTAATCACATTTAAAGTCCACGCCTACTTCTATAGCAGACGTCCCGATAACCAGGAGATGCTCCGGCCGTTTTTGCCGGATATCACGGTCTGAAAGTCCTCTCGCAATTAACAGTTCATTTCTTGAAAACCCTTCTTCGACCAGGCGGTCTTCTAATCTAATAGCGTTAATTACCGAGTTCAGCACTACCACCGCCGGGATATATTCTGGCTCGTTTTCCTGCTTGCCCAACTCAATTAACTTTTCTCTTTCTCTCAGTGAAAGAATGGTATTGACTGCTGTTTCCACAGGATCCGTCCCGGCGGAGCATAGGATGATTTCGACCTCATGGACGGCCTTTCTTTTCCCTTTATTGACATATCTTGACCGGGTAGATAAATCGATTTCCAGCGGGGCAAAAAATCTCCTAACGGTCTTCTTCACCTCGGGATCGGGAGTGGCACTGAGGAGCACCACCCTTTCAAACATCCCCATGTGTCTCGCCAAATGGACCATAAACAGGGCGTGGGCAAATTCAACCCCTTGATACAAGTGAAACTCGTCAACAACAAGTGTCCGGTAGCCCTGAAGGGAAGCCAGCACTTCCCCCCGGTAGCGGAGAGCAAAAATTAGAAATAGTATGTCGGGGTTTGTAAATATGATTTTTGTTTTATTGTTTTCCAGCAATCGGTTTAAAACCTTCCATTTGTTTCCCCACCCTTTTTCCCTTCCCCATTTTTCCAAGGCAGCGGCGTCGATATGAACAAGCAAAACATCTGCCTTCCCGAACTCTTCTTTTGTTGTTTCAGGCTCATAGATACACGGATTTAAGCCTTCCAGTCTGGCGATGTTTACGACACCGGCAACCTGGTTGCGAATGAGTTCATTGGTCGGGTAAACCATAATTGCTGATTCTTTGTATTTAAGAATGGGGAGGACCGCTGCGGCAGTTTTACCGGTGCCGGTTTTTGTTCCAACCAGAAAAGTGCTGTGGTTTGTCCATTCATCAAGCATGACAGCCTGATGATGGTACAGTGGCATCAGGACCAGTGGATGTTGCACCAACGGCAATGTCAATGGCAATGTTTTCACTAGTCCAAGCCTCCTGAAATCCGCTTCATTACTCTTATAGGAACATGCACCCTGTGCTCTTTCTTTATACAAAACCAATCCCCTTTAATTTCCGCTGTGCGAAAAAGCATATGGGGTGGAATCATAATAGGATCGTATTTATCTACTTGACCGGCAATATCCAGGGGGTTGACTGGATGGGTCGGGCGAATCGCTTTGTTCCAAAAAACGGCCTGTGGTACTGTGATCTCCTCCCAAATTACTCTCACTGCCGCACCTTTTTTCCCCAACCTGGTTACCCCCCTTGGTACCGAACCATCAAAAGTAAAAACATAGCAGTTAAAACTGCTTTTAGAACGAACCTCTTTCCCCCAAGCCGGGTTCAAATAAACCCGCCAGCCAATCCCCGGTGAATTGATGCCCCGTGGAGCGTCATCCGTACGCAAGGTCAGGGAATTAACAGCATTGTAAGTAAGGCGGCTTTTGTCGTATTCTTCTCTGTACGCAGGGGTGGCATACAAAGGAAAGCCGGCCAGGTCCTCCTCGTAGCGGGGCGTCGAACCTCTGTAGATGCCGTAAGAAAAGTCAGCAAGTGAATAAGAAAGGGCGTAATTATGAATAACCGGATAGGTGGAAGATACTTTGCTCACTTCATAAGATGAAAACCACAGGTAATCATGGTTAAACAGACGGCAAAAAAACAACCTGATCCCGTGTTCAGCGAGATCAATAGTGTCTGGCATCGCTTTTCCTCCTAACCTACTTGTATGGCCCGGTACTCTCGAATATCCTTATAGGCTTTCTCCAGCAATCCCTTATCCAGGGTAGTATTGACGCACTCCTTAATGAGTTCGTCGGTCTGCTCCTTTTCCAAAACAATTACCTTGTCCGGGTTTCCCGCTTTGGGCACATAATCTTTCTTGATAAACGCCGCGATCTCAGCGGGGGTAATTTTATCCCGGCGATCGTAAAGCTCTAAGGTTAGTTCCAGAGAGGTAATTACTTCTTCCCAGCCCGCCGTCACACCGATAATGGTGTTCCTCACATCGCCGCCAATTCTCGATTCCGCCCCGTAACTTTTGCAGGCTAGCAGCGTTTTTACCGCCAGGGCCAGCTCAATCGATGTTACGCTTTTTAAAGTGACAATGGATGGGAAAAGGGTGGCGGGCGCCACCGCGTAGCGGCTGCCCAAAGCCTGTCCGGTGGTGATATTCTTATCATTGATGGCGTTAAAGGTAGTTACCGTGGCAATATTCTCATAAGGCAACAATGAAAAAGCGGTGGAGTATTCAATGCGGTGCTTGATATTGGCCCTTTCACTTTGCCCCGACTCGGTGCTGGTGGCCCCGTATAACCCGCATCGGGGACATTTCATACAAAGTTTATCTTTCAGGTAGCACTCCGGTATAGATAATTTCGCCTCTTCCGTGGCCGTCCTTAGAAGCTGTTCCAATTGGCGGGACTCAGCGGCTTTTTGCTTAGTGGCCAAAAAAGCCACCCTGCGCGTCGCTTTATCTTCCTTTACTGATAGCGGCGTATACACCGTATTAAGCTGGCGGTCCTCCTCGGTTCTCAACACCGTGTAATCAAGGATTTCCCGCATAACGATGAGCTGGAGCGTCTTCGCGCCAATTAATGGCTGGGGCTTATCCACCAGATACTGCTCAATAATTGTCATTATTTTATTCCTCCTCGTCATCCAAATCATAGCCTTTTAGTTCCGCCTGCTTGATAAACTCACCCATATCCGCTTTTTTCTGATCTTTCGCCTCCGCGTATACCCTTTTACTTGGATAACCGATAGATTCAATGTCTTGAATTCCCTTTTTAGGTTTCTCTCCCCACGCCTTGACCAAGTTCTCCCATGTGCTATATTTTTCTTTTAGAAACTCTACCCATTCCCTTTTGACTGATTCCAACCAGGCTAAACTCTTCTTGCGGCGACGGTAATAAAGCCCATAATCAACCAACTCCAAAATCCGATCCTGCGCGGCAATCGATTCCTCCCGGATGAGAGACAGAAGCTTTTCTATGCCCTCCTCCAGCGCCGCCCTGGCATTTTCACTGATTCTCCCTTTTGTTTTGGGGTTATGCAGGTGGATGTTTACGGCATAGCCGCTTAAACCTTCGACATCCCATTTACCTTTTTTGATCTCCTGCAGGATTTTCCCTACCGGTCCCATAATGCCGTGTTTGCTTTGACTGGTTTTTACAGGGTAACTGTCAAGATAACGGTCAAAGGCATCTTTGATTTCCTCAATCTTTTCTTTAATGTCCTCGTAGTGAAATTGTTCAACTTTTGAATAAATGAAGCGTCTCAAAATAACACCTCCTCGATGATATCCAGGTATTCAAAATGATAATAGCCAACCTGCCCGTCATTTTTCTCTTCAATCCGTCGCAGGATATGCCCCGGGGTAGGTTCGGAAAGGATGGCAAACAGGTTGGAACGTTCGGGATAGGCGGTATACGGGGTTAAAATGCTGGCCGCCCCAATTGCTCGAAACCACCTGGAGGAATCCTCAAGCGGTATCCAATTCCCGTTGACCATTTTACGAATGGAGGCTACAGGCGGCGCCAGGGCCACTCCTTCACCTCCCTCAAAATCAAAACCGTCATTGTTATTGATGATGGCAACCGTCGCATCAAGAGCCAAACCAATCAAAAGGGAAACAAATAACCTGCGCAGGGCGGCGTTTGCGTCACCGTCCTTCCCTAAAACGATTGGTTGAGTTAATGGAATTAAGATTAAGTTTGGCGTCTGGCACACCGCCTTTAACTGGGGACCAAGGCGATATACTTCATCCCGAACCTCTTTAACTACGGAATCTTCCACAAGATTATTAATTACAGCCGATATCGCTACGTCCCAAGTCGGAAAATCCGTGACCCACTCAAGGTTTGCCTGATCCAAAGAATCTCCGTAAAAGTCTTTGATTCTCTTTTCCAAACCCCTCCTTAACTTATTACGTGTCTCGTCGGAATGCCGGTACGTTAAAAGCCCGGCGATTTCCTCGCCGCTAAGTTGATCAAGCTCCTGCCCTAAAACATTCCTGGCAACAAGATGGGTCAACGAAAGTGAAATTTGGCGGTCAGGATCGCCGTTTCCAAACATGAAACTACATGCCTCATCATAAAATTTCTTAACCTTCTCCACCAGCAGTTGCCCCGCCTGGTAACCGATATTCATTCTTGGCATAAGCACGATCATTTCCGAAGACTTTTCCTGAAGAAGAAGTTGCCTTAATACCCGCTCAAAGTAACAGTTCCTGCAAATCATAACATAATCAAACTTGCCGTGGGACACCCCACGGTTCGTATGCGTCTGGGGGTTACTCAGAAAATCGGCGGAAGCCTTCACACCGTCATCAAAAGGCACGTTGCAAACCGGACAAAAATATTCTGCCCTTTTAGTTTCCTTTCCGGCAAATGGCTTTGATTGGGAATAAGCCTTCAACTGTTTCTCCACCAGCAGCTTGAATTCTTCTTGATTTGATGGCTTTATCAAGTCTCCGATAAAAGCTATCGCCATTTTTTTATTGACAGTGGAACGGGACGGAGGGTTTTCAATTTTCGCGTAAACTTTTTCCGCGATGCCATTTAGAAGGCTTATAAGCAGGCTGTCCCTTTTTTCATCCGCCAGTTCGCTTACGTTACCACCGGAATAGCCAAACCGGTCGGCAGGTAATTTCCAGAAATAATCGACCGTGTGAGCCATATCTTTGGCGGGCATTAACGTGGAAGTGCTCTGAAGCTTCTGCCAGGTTCCTTCCCCAAAGACTCTTTCGTATTCTTCTGCGGCAATATTCACTCCCTCACGTCCGATTAAATTTTCGCCCATTATAGCCTTGAAAAATTTAAAGGCAACTATTTCCGGCTGGGCAATGTCAATGCGCTCCGAAAGCCGGTCAACTGTTTCCTGGCTGGGTTCTTTTAAATCTGATTCGATCAATTTTAAGTAAGATTTCACTACCTTTTCCCTGTCTCCGTATTTTTTTCTCGCGAACGAACCGCGTTTTATTTTTCCGGCGGCGATTTTTAAGTAGGTTTCCGTTTCCTCGCAATCAAAAATATCGGGTTTTGGTAAAATATTTGCCACCGGGCTACCTACCATCAGTCTGGAAACATCTTTTCCCGTGACCTCCTCGATAAGTTGAAACAAACGGCCTTCTATTATTTCCCTGGATGGTTCACATATTTGGCTCGAAGATGAAGCAGCGTAGATGGTTCCTTCACTGAAAAAAAGAAGTGGGCTCCAACCTTGCTCAATAAAGCTGTCCACCGCCGCCCTGTGTAAAAAAACCGTGCTGACCCCTCTTACAACAACCTGGTGATAAGCCAGTTTTAGGTTCATAGACAAGTTGCTTTGTTCCAGCGTGTTAAGGGCGGCTAACATACCCTTAGTGGAACAAAAGTTGTCCAGAACGTACACAATATCCGCCAGGGCCTTCCACCGGCCGGTACCTTGAAAGATTGAAAAGATGAGATTTGCATCAGTGCGGCTTCGGGACATGTGAAGGTTGATGCAGTTTTCAATGATTTGGTGTGAGCAGTGCTGAAGGTTGCTGAAACCCAGAGCTTCACAAATTTCAGGTACTACTTTCTTTGTTAGTTCAGTAATAATATGTATGGCTTTATCTTGGGATAGACCCTTTATGTAGTCCTGAAATTCCTTGGTCTCCTTGCCGACGTCATGTCCTATTACAGATACAATGAGAATCTGCTCCTCCTCCGGCTTCAAATCATAGTGGTTTGGCAAGCGAAGAATTGGCAGTAGCTGCAAAAGAACATCAAGCTCGCACATTGTATGTTCGAATAGGCTTTGTTGATATGCTCCACTTTTTGCAACCAATTTTCTCCATCCACGTTCAAGCATGAACTGTACTGCTTTTTGTCGGATTAGATCGAACATTTTTCAACCTCCAATACGCCTCATAAGAGTAATGATTATTCCTATCGGGGTAATAACAATGATTTTGTCCAGAAGGGAGCCTACTATCTGAAGAAATTCTATCAATTCCAGTTACCTCCCTAAGTTAGGAGAAGTCTTGTTACAGTATCATCCCGATCAATATGCGGTTTAAACCCCTAATTTTAGAGTCTACTCCCCTTATTCTCTTGTTTACATAGAATTAATAAATATTGCTCACGGAACAGGAAAACCAATAAGCCTCAATTCATTTATTGTGAACAGCTAAGGCG
>NZ_QFGB01000080.1:0-15279 GCF_004369245.1 Pelotomaculum sp. FP
CCCCCTTCGGCTTCCTCCAGACCCCACCGTTACCAGTGACGCCCTTGCCTACGGGTTGTCTTCCCGCTGGTTAGGTGACAGGGTTTCTTTCAACCCATCGGTGCGGCAGACATGCCGGGCAAACTAAAAATAGGAGGGCAGCGCTGCCCTCCTATTTTATACTGCCACAGACCTGGCCGGCTCGTTCCGGTACCAGCTGTAGTCCACATCGGGGAAAATATTGTCGCGGTATTCCAGGTCTCTGAGCCAGCCCTCATCAATACGGTTGCCTGTGATTTCGTCCTGGAGGCGGAGAAAGTTGCTGAGGTGGATCTTGGTCCTTTTGATGGCGTATTCAACCATGGTGCCGGTGCTCATAATGAAGGCCCAGTCGCTGCTCTGCGCCAGCATCAACTCGCGCGCCGCCTGGTTTAAGGCCCGCCTGAGCAGCCCTCCGGCAGCGGGGTAGCGGTTGGTCATATCTACCATCATATTGGCAGCCATGTGCAGGTGCCTGTAAATCCATGCATTGGCGCCGGAAAGCCAGACCTCGTGGTAGCCTTTGTTACCCCAGCTGGATGAGCAGGGCACGGCCACCTGGTTGCAAGGGAAGCGTTCCAGGTACTGGCTTGGCGTTAGCAGCTCGATTTCATCCTGGTCAAAAGCAATTTTACGGATCAGGTATTCAATCCAGGCCGGCCCTTCAAACCACCAGTGGCCAAAGAGTTCGGCGTCATAGGGCGCGACGATCATCGGCGGCCGGTCCATCATGCCGGCCAGGTGACGGATTTGGTGCTGCCGGTTGAACATAAAATTGCCGGCGTGCTCGGCAGCTTTTTCATCCGCCGCTCTTGGATGATAGGGCTCTTTTTGGCTTAAGTCCACCTTCCCGGTGATTTTATAATATTTGAAGCCCGTATGGATACGGAGCCCGTCCGGATGGATGTAGGGTTTGATATAGTCATAGTCCAGGTCGTAGCCTATATCACGGTAAAATTCACGGTAATTATAATCACCGGGATAACCCTCCTGCGTACTCCAGACCTGCTTGGACGATTCAATATCCCGGCCGAAGGCGGCTACCCCTGACGGGCAGTAAATTGGAGCAAATATCCCAAAGCGGGGCCTGTGCGAGGCATAAAGCACACCATGCGAGTCGGTAAAGAAAAATTGAATTCCGTTCTCCTTTAAAATCTCATCGACTCCAGGGGCATAGCCGCATTCCGGCAGCCATATGCCGCGCGGCGGCCGGCCCAAGTGCCGGGTGTGAAGATCCACGGCCGTCCTGATTTGCGCCCGCACTGCTTCAGGCTGAAGCTGCATCAAGGGCAGGTAGGCGTGCGTAGCGGCGCAGGTGATAATTTCAAGACGGCCCTGGTCCTGGAACTTCTTAAAAGCTGAGACAATATTGCGGTGATAAAGGTCCTGAAATATATACATGGCTTCCCGTAGCCTTCTCTTGTACATTAACGCGGCTTCATGAAAAGGACTGCCGTAGGTCCGTCCTTCCTCTTTGTCCGCCAGCTCAATCAAGCCGGCAAGATGGCGGGTATAGCGCTCCTGCAGCAGCGGGTCGGTAAGCATGGAAATCAAGGGAGGAGACAGGGTCATGGTCAACCTGAAACTGATACCGTCGCCAATCAGACGGTCAAAAGCCTGGATGAGCGGTATATATGTTTCGGTGATAGCCTCGTAGAGCCATCTTTCCTCCAAAAAGTTCTCATGCTCCGGGTGTCTTACATAAGGCAGATGCGCATGGAGTACAAGACATAGATAACCTGTTGCCATAAGCAACCCCTTTCATATGTTGTATAATAAAAATAATCGCCGGCAAATGAATTCGCATCTGCATTTTCAGTGTGGGCTCTGCTGATCGCTTCCGGGATGCCAGTTCCCCCGCGAACTAATCCCCACCGGCAGTTTGCGGGCTTCCAGGGCCAGTTCCTCAATGAGCATCGGTGAACTGACACCATACTGAAATTTGCCAAGCGTGCGATATAAGCCTTCGATCCACATCCACTCCTCGTCCAGCCGGTCGGATAGGGAGGCCCTGGGAGTGGTCGCTATATTGGACCTGAGCAGGGTAATAAAACGGCCGTCCTGGAACATGCGTCCCAGGTCGATACAGAAGGAACGGTCCGGCTCCTTTACCTCAATATGCCAGTTATCGATTTCATCATCAAGGTGAATATCCATGAATCCTTTGGCGTTATTCCCGTTAAAGTCAACACCGGTTACATCGTAAACCCTTAAAACAGGATGGGTGGAGGACCAGGCTTCGGGTCCGTAGGTTCTGGTGAATTCATCCTGCTTGGTGGCGGTGATTTCCCAGTAGGCATAAAGCCAGTGGGGGTCCCGGGCCATCAAAACCAGGCGGTCAACCCCGTAACTGTGCGGCAGTTGGGGTTCCGGCAAATGCTGTGCCTGATGTTCAGGAGCGGCCGGCACGGGCAGGCTGAACTCTTCAGCTATCTCTTCCACGAATTGAGGGGGGGGGAGGGTTTCAGCTCCAATTTTTTTGGCCGTCCGCCTGCGCAGTGACGGCCATAAAAAAACGCCTACCGCAAAAACCATAATGAATGCTAAAATCAACCAGAGAAAAATATTCACGGTGATCAGATCCTCCCTTCGAAGGTAAAATATTAACACATATTAAACCGGTGAAATTTATCTATCACAAATACTTTTTTTATTATTGCCCAGACTAAAAATGTTTATTTACTTAAAAAATCAAGCGCTTAGAAAAAATGAAGTAATTCACTAAGCATAAAACCTCAGAAGGGATAGGACCGGGTTGCAGCGAAAATCAACTTGATTAAGATGAATTTTCTTGAAATAATAAACCTGCGGTGTCAAAAGGTGGCTTATAAAAAACGTGGTAATCAAGAATACATTTGCTGGTGTGGAAAAAGCTGCTAAAATATTATCCATATTAGAAATGGCCTATCCTGGAGCCGGTACGGCCCTAAAATTCAGCACGCCCTTTGAACTGCTGGTAGCGGTAATGTTGTCTGCACAGAGCACAGATCAGCAGGTTAACCGGATAACCGGATCTCTTTTTTCGAAGTATCACACGCCTGGTGATTTTGCTGCCCTGGCGCCGGAGGAACTGGCTGAAGAGATTAAAGGCTGTGGGTTGTATCACAATAAAAGCAGGTACATAATTGAAGCTTCGCGGCAGATTCTTGCCCGGCACGGCGGCAAGGTACCGGAAACCAGGACAGAGCTGGAAGCGTTGCCGGGAGTGGGCAGGAAAACGGCCGGAGTGGTGCTGGGGCTGGCCTTTGGCGGCGACTCCCTGCCGGTCGACACCCATGTGTTCCGTGTGGCCAGGCGTTTGGGACTCTCCGAAGCAAAGGAACCCGGCCGGGTGGAAGACGACCTGTCCAAATTGATCCCGTCCAGGCAGCGGATGGCGGCCCATCACCTGTTTCTTGCCCACGGCCGGACAACCTGCCGGGCCAGAAAGCCGGCCTGCGGTGATTGCGGCCTGAGAGAACTTTGCCGCTACTATTCTACGGGAGGACTTAAAACTTGAATATCGTCCTGGTTGAACCTGAGATACCGGCCAACACGGGAAATATTGCGCGGACCTGCGCCGCCACCGGTTCTTCGCTGCACCTGGTACGCCCCCTGGGCTTTTCAACGGCTGATAAATATTTAAAAAGGGCTGGCCTGGACTACTGGCATTTGGTCGAAGTCCTTTATTATGACAGTTTTCAGGAAGTGGTGGAAAATCACCAGGGTAGTTGTTTTTATCTGGTAACTACCAAAGCGCCAAGAAGTTACTGCCAAGTTACGTACCAGCCGGATTCCTTCCTGGTATTTGGCAAAGAGACCCGCGGGCTGTCCCCTGAGATTTTAAATTCTGCTCCAGAAAATCAAATTCGCATACCCATGGTCGAGGAGGCCCGGTCTCTGAACCTGGCCAACTCAGTGGCCATTGTTCTCTTTGAGGCGTTGCGGCAGCAGGGTTTCCGCGGGCTGATATAACGGAGTGTGGAAGAGGTGTTTTGCATGAATGTCCTTGAGAAGGTGCAGTCCTATCTGGACCAGTATAATCTGGGCTTAAAAATTATCGAACTGAAGGAAGATACCAGTACTTGTGAACTGGCCGCCGCGGCTCTTGGAGTTGAAGTCGGTCAGATCGCCAAGACACTGGTGTTTTTAGCCGACGGCCAACCCGTACTTGTTGTGGCCAGCGGGGACCGGAAAATAAATAGCGGTAAGTTAAAAAGGCTCCTTGCAGCGGTAAAGGTCCGCATGGCTGACCCGGGAACGGTCCTGGAGGTTACCGGTTATCCAGTTGGCGGGGTCTGTCCGCTGGCTTTACCTGAAAGCCTCCCCATATTTTTGGAAAGTACCATGCAGCGCTTTGGAGTGGTTTACGCAGCGGCGGGAACGCCAAATTCAGCCCTCCCGGTCACCATGCGGCAGTTGGAGATAATCACCGGGGGGAAATGGGCCGATTTGATTTAGATAGGAGCGTTATAACTTGTTTGTCCATTTGCATTTGCATTCAGAATACAGCCTTTTAGACGGAGCGGCCCGCATCAAAAAAGCGGTCGCCAGCGCCAAAGAGATGGGGATGCCCGCCCTGGCCATCACCGATCACGGGGCCATGTACGGCGTTGTGGAATTTTACAAGGCCTGCAAGAACGCCGGGATTAAGCCGGTCCTGGGCTGTGAGGTCTATGTGGCGCCCCGTACCATGGACGACCGTACGCCAAGGGTCGACGACCACCCGTACCACCTGGTCCTGTTGGCGGAGAATGAGGAGGGTTACCGGAATTTATTGGAGCTTGTCTCCCTGGGCTTTACCAGAGGTTTTTACTACAAACCTAGGGTCGATAAAGAAGCGCTGGCAAGGTACAGCAAAGGCTTGATAGCCTTAAGCGGCTGCATCGGGGGAGAAGTCGCCTCCCGGGTCTTAGCTGGAGAGCTGGAAAAAGCCAGGCAGGCAGCCGTTGCATACAGGGATATTTTCGGGCCGGATAATTTTTTCCTGGAACTGCAGGACCATGGTTTTCCGGAACAGCGCACGGCCAACCGGGAACTTGTAAAAATTCACGAAGAAACCGGCATACCGCTGGTGGCTACCAACGATGTCCATTATGTCCGGCGGGAGGATGCGGCCAGCCAGGATGTGCTTTTAGCAATTCAAACCGGAAAAAGCGTGGACGACCCCAGCCGGATGAAATTTCAGTCTTCAGAGCTCTATCTAAAGAGCGAAGATGAGATGAGCCTCTTATTTGGAGAACAGCGGCAGGCTCTGCATAACACGCTGCAAATTGCCGAACGCTGCCAGGTGGAGATGGATTTCAGCCAGTACTATCTGCCGTATTTTGCGGTGCCCGAGGGCTATACGGCCGATACCTACCTGGAAGAACTCTGCTACCAGGGCGCCCACCGGAGATACGGTGATGAACTAAGTGAGGAAGTAAAAAACAGGCTGTCCTACGAACTGGGTGTCATCAAGAAGATGGGTTATTCAGCCTATTTCCTTATTGTGTGGGACTTTATCAATTTTGCGCGGCAGCAGGGCATTCCTGTGGGTCCCGGCCGTGGTTCCGCAGCCGGCAGCCTGGTGGCGTACAGCTTGACCATTACCAACCTCGACCCTTTAAAATACGATTTGCTCTTTGAGCGTTTTTTAAACCCCGAGCGGGTTTCCATGCCTGATATTGACACTGACATCTGTTACGAGCGCAGAGGAGAGGTAATTGACTACCTGGTCCAAAAATATGGGGCCGACCATGTGGCCCAGATTGCAACTTTTGGTACCATGGCGGCGCGGGCCGCTATTAAGGACGTCGGCAGAGCTATGGACATGCCTTACGGTGAAGTGGACCGGGTAGCCAAGATGGTCCCCATGGAACTTCACATTACTATTGAAAAAGCATTAAGTACTACCCCTGAATTAAAAGAACTGTATGACCAGAAGGCGGATATCAAAAGACTGATCGACACTGCGATAGCTCTGGAGGGAATGCCCCGGCACGCTTCCATTCATGCCGCCGGTGTAGTAATTACGAAAGACCCGCTGACCCACTACCTGCCCCTTTATAAAGCCAGCGACGGTCCGGTGACGACCCAGTTTCCCATGGGTACGGTGGAAGAACTGGGCCTTTTAAAGATGGACCTTTTGGGCTTGCGGACGTTGACGGTAATCAGTGACGCAGTCCGCATGATCGCTGAAAACACCGGGACAGAGCTGGATATTGGGGAAATCCCCATTGACGACCGGGCCGCCTATGATTTGCTGTGCAGGAGCGAGACCACAGGGGTATTTCAGGTGGAAAGCAGCGGTATGAAAGCCATCCTCCGGGATTTGAAGCCAAGTGTGTTTGCGGATATTGTACCCCTGATAGCGCTGTACCGGCCCGGCCCTCTGCAAAGCGGCATGGTTACGGATTTTATCAAAAACAAGCAAGGCATTACTAAGACCAAATACCTGCATCCTAAGCTGGAGCCCATCTTAAAGGACACCTACGGGGTCATTCTCTACCAGGAGCAGGTTATGCGCATATCCAGCGACCTGGCCGGGTTCAGCCTGGCTGAAGCCGACATGCTGCGGCGTGCTATGGGTAAGAAAAAACCTGAAATTATCGCGGGCCTGCGTTCACAATTTGTCGAAGGCTCCGGTAAAAACGGTGTAAACGAGAGTATTGCCGGTGAAATCTTTGACCTGATGGAGAAGTTCGCGGGTTATGGTTTTAACAAATCCCACTCGGCAGCTTATGGCCTGGTTACATATCAGACTGCCTATCTCAAAGCAAATTACCCGGTAGAGTTTATGGCTGCGCTGTTAACTTCGGTTAAAGATAATGCCGACAAGATGGCTTTCTATATTGAAGAATGCCGGCGTATGGGCATAGAGGTCCTGCCGCCGGATGTAAACGAGAGCGGGGAGAGCTTTACGGTAGCCGGGCCGAAAATTCGCTTTGGCCTGGCAGCCGTGAAAAATGTTGGTATGGGAGCAGTTGAAGCGATTATCCAGGCCAGGCGCGAGGGAGGGCAGTTCCCTAGCTTCGCTGATTTTTGCCGGCGGATGGACACTAGAGTAGTCAACAGGCGGGTATTGGAAAGTCTCATTAAATGCGGCTCTTTTGACTCGTTGGGCGACCGGCGGGCTCAACTGATGGGTGCTGTTGACTCAGGCTTGAGTCTGGCACAGCAGTCACAGCGGGATCGGGCTAACGGGCAGATGTCCCTCCTGGATCTTATGGACGAAAGCGAGACCGTATCCCTGACCCTGCCGGAAGTGGCGGAATTCCCCACGGAAGAAATACTCGCCATGGAAAAAGAAACCCTGGGCTTTTATGTCAGCGGGCATCCACTTGCGGCATACCGGGGGGTCTTAAACAAGTTGGCCACAGTTACCACTACGGAATTAGCCGAACTGCCTGATGACAGTGATGTAGTGCTGGGAGGGTTGATTTCCGGAGTCAAAAAAGTCAGTACCCGTAAAGGGGACGCTATGGCTATTTTAACTGTGGAAGACCTTACTGGTTCGGTTGAGGTTGTAGTTTATCCTCGTCCCTACCAGAAGAACATCCTGGCCATCAGGGTTGATGAAGTGGTCCTGATCAAAGGCAGGGCTAAAGAAAATAGTGAGGAAAAAAAGATTATAGCAGATGAGATTTCAACTCTTGATTCCCATCTGGGTGGGGAGCTGCACTTAAAAATCGACAGCCTGCAGTCCCAGCTGTTGGATCACGTTAAAATGGTGCTTTCCAGTTTTCAGGGGGATGCGCCGGTATTCCTTCATTTTGTACAGGAAAAGAAAGTGATTAAGGCCGGCGAAGAGTTTCAGGTTGATCTATCGAGCCCGGTGGTGGCCAGGCTGGAAGAAATGCTGGGTCACGCCAGTGTTAAAGTAAAAAGGATTGTTGATGAAGAAGGTTCATCTTCAGAAAAAATAAAAGAAAGGCCTGTAGAAACAACCCGAACTGGTACAACTCTTGATGAACCGGCCGTTCCTCAGGCCGGACTGGAGCAGGCGCATACTCCACGCAAGAAGCCCGGAACATCCACCGCAAAATTCTTTAGTATTCTAGAGCTTTAACCAGGGTTGACCTCTAAAATAAGTCCAGCCTACAGGGCGTTTTAAAAATGTGCGAATTCATTCGCACAAAAGTTAAATTAGCGACACAAGTTCGGCGCTGGCGCGCCGCCTGCGATTGAAATCGCACCTGGTATTTTCATGACGCGTGGCGCCGCGATAGCGGCGTGTGAAACTACTCTCGTGGGAGCGATTATTCGCACATTGCCCATTAGAAGGGAGTCTATATAAGCGGTTTGTAGTATACTACTGCCCTCCCGGCATAGTAATGAATAAAGTATATAAAGGGAGGTCTATCAATGAGCAAGGAATTGGCGGCCCTGTTGATGGAGAGAGGGGTCTACCTGCATGAGATCGCCCAAATTGTTTACGAATTGCAGATAGGGTTTGTACCCGGTCTTACTCTGGAATACTGTGTTGAGGTCTTAACCGGGGTTTTGGAGAAAAGAGAAGTCCAGTTTGCCGTGCTTACCGGTATGGCTCTGGATAACCTTGCGGAAGCCAACCTGCTGCCCTCTCCTCTCCAGGAGATTATTCAAAATGACCACCCGTTGTATGGTATTGATGAGGTATTGGGATTGGGCATAGCGAATATCTACGGCACCATCGGGACCACCAGTTTTGGCTACCTGGATAAAGAGAAGGTGGGAGTGATCGGCAGGCTTAATTTAAACAAAATTAATAAGGTCAACACGTTTATGGACGATCTGATAGCAGGCATTGCCGCTGCGGCAGCTGCCAAAATCGCCCATACCAGTATCAGCCATATCAGCAATCTGAACAGCAGGACTGGACCAAAGAGCTGACCACTTGCTTGTAAAAGGTGTTGCCCTGTGTTAATATGGATTTGTCATAAGATGGGTTTGTTAAATGAAGGCAATCACAAGGGGTGATCGATGTTGCAGGAAATGTGGGAAATTACCGGCGAGTATGTGGTGATTAAGGCGCTGGAAAATGGGGTCACCATCATAGGTTTGACCCGGGGCAGGGACACCAAGTTTCACCATTCCGAAAAGCTGGATAAAGGGGAAATCATGATCGCCCAGTTTACCGAACATACCTCAGCAATCAAAATAAGGGGAAGGGTGGAACTGCTGACCAAACACGGCAGTCTCAAAACAGACGATTAAACTGCCGGTATAGAGTATTATTATCCAACTGGACACTTCTGATTGGGGATATTCTTCTGAGACGAGGTGTGTCCTATTTTTTTAATGAAAAATGGCACTGGTATCCAGGGCAAAAGCTCTGGATATACTTATTTTAGTGAAAAAGAGGATTACCGTCCAAACGGGTAGAAAGATTATTTGCGAGACGGCAAAACTGGAAGAGGAGGCATTCTTGTGTGGACGGTGGTATATATTGCACCTAGTCTGAAAGAAGCCGAAAAGATGAGGAATCTTTTATCGACTGAGGGCTTTTTAGTGAAACTAAGGACAATCGGCCTGCCGCAAGCCAACGATGCATGTTCAGTGGAAATATTAGTTCCGGAGTCAGAAGTGGATGAGGCGCTGGAAACTATCAATACTATTTAATTTGTTTTAAAGTTGTTATAAGGAGTGTTTTTATGGTTTTAGAGTTTTTTCGCAAGCAGAAATACATAGCGGTGCAGCCCGAACCCGTCAGCCGTGATATCCCTGAAGGTATATGGGTGAAATGCAGCCGCTGCAATGAAATTATCTTCAGCAAGGAACTGGACAAAAATTGCAAGGTCTGCCAGAAATGCGGGTTTCATTTCAGGGCGTCGGCTTACGAGCGGATAGCGATGACGCTGGATGAAGGGACCTTTAAAGAAATGGATACCGATATGCTGCCGGTTAACCCGTTTAAGTCTGCTGAATACGAAGAGAAGTTGCAGGCGGCGCGCAAAAAGAGCGGGCTGAATGAGGCGGTGGTAACGGGGGAAGGCGGCCTGCAGGGCTTTCAGGTCGTGATTGTCGTCATGGACTCCAATTACATGATGGCCAGTATGGGCACCGTGGCAGGAGAGAAAATAGCCAGGGCTATAGAGGCGGCAGCCGAAGGACAGAAGCCGTTGATCATTTTTTCAGCTTCCGGGGGCGCCCGCATGCAGGAAGGTATACTATCCCTGATGCAGATGGCCAAGACGGTAGCCGCTCTGGATAAATTGGAAAAAGCCGGTCAACTCTATATTTCAGTATTAACCGATCCCACTACCGGCGGGGTCAGCGCCAGCTTTGCCGCCCTGGGTGATATTATCATCGCCGAACCGGGAGCTCTGATCGGCTTTGCCGGCCAGCGTGTCATCGAACAGACTATACGGCAGAAACTGCCGGAAGGATTTCAGCGGGCGGAATTTCTAAAAAGCCATGGCTTTGTTGATATGATCGTGGCCAGGACGGAGCTGAAATCGACATTGGCCAAAATATTGGAATTACACCTGCGGGGGGAGAAGTAAGTTAATGTCGGCTACTCTTGAATTTGAAAGACCCATCCAGGAATTGGAAGCAAAAATTGATGAGCTTAGAAAGTTCTCCAGGGAAAAAGGTATCGATCTTACTAACGAGATAACAATCCTTGAAAACCGGGCCAGGGAGGTCAGAGTGTCTATATACGGAAACCTCAACTCCTGGCAAAAAGTCCTCATTGCCAGGCATCCCGAGCGGCCCAATGCGTATTATTACATTAACAATTTGTTTACTGACTTTATGGAACTGCACGGCGACCGCTGCTTCAGGGATGATCCCTCGGTGGCAGGGGGTATCGGCCGGTTTAACGGATATTCGGTCACCGTAATCAGCCATCTCAAGGGAAAGGACACCAAAGAAAATCTGGCCAGGAACTTCGGTATGGCTCATCCCGAGGGGTATCGCAAGGCCATACGCCTGATGAAGCAGGCTGAAAAGTTCAAGCGCCCTGTAATAACATTTATTGACACCCCCGGCGCTTACCCCGGCATGGGCGCGGAGGAGCGGGGGCAGTCCGAGGCTATCGCTAAAAGCATTCTCACCATGGCAGCTCTCAGGGTCCCCATTATCTCGGTGGTGATTGGCGAAGGAGGCAGCGGCGGCGCCCTCGCTTTTGGTGTTGGCGATCGTATCTTGATGCAGGAGCACGCCGTCTATTCGGTTATAACACCAGAGGGTTACGCCAGCATTCTGTGGAAGGATTCCAGCCGCAACCGCGAAGCTGCCGAGACGATGAAAGTTACCGCCCAGGACCTCCTTGCTCTTGGTGTGGCCGACCAAATTGTACCCGAGCCGCTGGGAGGCGCCCACAGAGAACCTGAAGCCTCGGCTGAGCTCTTAGGCAAAGCGCTGGCCGCAAATCTGAATGAATTGCTTGGTATAGACCCGGACATACTTGTAGAAGCCAGGTATAAAAAATTTCGGGCGATAGGTAACCTTGCAGGGACTTTTTAATCAAAAACCAGTGTTGAGCCCGCAGGATAACGGTATATATTCAGTAAACCTATGCTTCCACCGCCGGGTTCACTGAAAAGTTACGGATAACGATAACACCTCAGGAGGCTAAAACAGTTGCAGCGGATTGCCTTATTAACCAGCGGCGGGGATTCGCCGGGTATGAATGCCTGTATCAGGGCTGTTGTACGCAAGGCAATTTATCACGGTATGGAAGTTATCGGTATCAATCGCGGTTTTAACGGTTTTATAGAAGGGGACATGGGTCCTATGAACCTCAGTTCGGTGGCTGATATTATCCACCGGGGAGGGACGATCCTGCACACCGCCCGTTCGGAACAGTTTCTTACCCCTGAAGGGCGCGCCAAGGCTTATGAAAATGTCAAAAGGTTCGGTGTCCAGGGCCTGGTGGTAATCGGCGGCGACGGGTCTTTTCGCGGCGCCAGTGTTTTTAGCCGGGAATTCGGCCTTCCGGTCGTCGGAGTGCCCGGCACCATTGACAACGACATTCCCGGTACGGAGCAGACCATCGGTTTTGATACGGCAATCAATACTGTATTGGAAGCTATTGATAAAATCAGGGATACGGCTACTTCACACGAGCGCACCTTTATTATCGAAGTCATGGGCAGACGGAACGGTTCTATTGCTCTCGCCTCCGGCCTGGCCGGAGGCGCCGAATCCATCCTGATCCCGGAGCAGCCCTTTGACTATGAGGACATCTGCCAGCGTCTCCTGCGCGGCTTTCGCCGCGGCAAAGCACACAGCATTATTGTGGTTGCGGAGGGGGCGTCAGGCGGCATGGAGGTCGGGCAGCGCATCAAGGAACGTACTGGTTTTGACACCAAAGTAACAATCCTGGGACACCTCCAGCGGGGAGGGTCGCCGTCCGCAGCAGACCGGCTCCTGGCCAGCCGTCTGGGCGCCAAGTCGGTGGAGCTCTTGATGGCCGGGGAGACAAGAAAGATGGCCGGCGTCAAAGCCGGTCAAGTCGTTGGAGTAGATATTGACGAGGCGCTAAACGAGTCCAGGCCTGTAGACCTGGCGCTGTATGATTTAGCCGGCGTCCTTTCGATTTAAGGAGGAGATAGTTTGCGGCGGTCAAAAATAGTTTGCACCATTGGTCCTGCCACCGATGATGTGGCCATGATCAAGAAACTTCTCCTGGCCGGGATGAATGTGGCCCGCTTGAATTTCTCCCACGGTACCCATGAGGAGCACGGCAGGCGCGCTGCAGCGGTGCGCCAGGCAGCCGAAGAGGCCGGCGTAAATGTGGCGATTATGCTCGATACCAAGGGGCCGGAAATCCGCCTGGGCTATTTTAAGGAAGAACCGGTTATCCTCGAAGAGAATGCCACCGTGACTCTGACCACCGAGCAGATCAAAGGGGACCGGGAACGCATACCCGTGACCTACCCCGGGTTGCCCGGTGACGTTAAAGAGGGCGACGCTATCCTGATCGCGGACGGTTTGATCGAGCTCAAAGTTTTGTCCACCACACCCACAGAAATATTATGCAGGGTTATCAACGGAGGGAAATTGGCCAGCCAGAAGGGCATTAACCTGCCCGGCGTGGAGGTGAATCTTCCTGCTGTCACCGAAAAAGATGTTCAGGACATCACCTTCGGTGTTGAGCAGGGTTTTGACTTTATCGCCGCCTCTTTTATCAGGAAAGCTTCTGATGTCCTGGCCATCCGCCAGGTACTGGAAGAGGCCGGCGCCAACCTGGACATCATTTCCAAAATAGAAAGCAGGCAGGCGGTTAACAACCTGGATGAAATTATCAGAGTTTCAAACGGGATCATGGTAGCCAGGGGAGACCTGGGTGTGGAGATTCCGGTGGAAGAAGTACCCCTGGTGCAAAAAGATATTATCGAGAGATGCAACCTGCTTGGTAAACCGGTGGTTACGGCAACCCAAATGCTCGACTCGATGATCAACAACCCCCGTCCCACCCGGGCAGAGGCCAGCGATGTGGCCAACGCTATTTTTGACGGGACGGACGCGGTGATGCTTTCAGGAGAAACCGCTGCCGGCAAATACCCGCTGGAGGCGGTAGAAACTATGGCCCGTATCGCTGAACGGGCTGAAGCGGCATTGCATTATGAAGGTATGCTGGCAAAGAAAAGGGGCGCCATACCTCACCGTACCGTAACAGACGCCATCAGTTACGCTACTTGCGCCAGCGCCCAGGATCTCGGCGCCGCCGCCATTATCACCGCCACCGAGTCGGGGCACACTGCCAAAATGGTTGCCAAATACCGGCCTAAGGCCCCTGTTATTGCGGTAACGCCGCATGCCGCGGTGATGAGAAAACTTGCCCTGACCTGGGGGATCAAACCTCTTTTAGCGGCTTCCAAGGAAAGCACGGATGAAATGATGGCGGAAGCCGTTGAGGCTTCCCTGCAGGCCGGGTTGATTAAGGGGGGAGATTTGATTATTTTTACTGCAGGTGTTCCCGCAAGAGTACAGGGCACCACCAATTTGCTGCGCGTTCATACCGTGGCGGATATTCTGGCAAGGGGTGTGGGCATCGGCCGTGATGCGGTAACCGGCGTAGTGAGGGTTGCGGGTGATTCTAGAGAGGCTGTCGATAAGGTTAAACAGGGCGATGTCCTGGTGGCCAAAGCAACAGACAGCGAATACATACCGGCCATGAAAAAGGCCGCCGCGGTGGTTACTGAAGCGGGAGGCCTGACTTCCCACGCTGCCATTGTCTGCCTCGAGTTCGGCATACCGGTGGTGGTAAATGTTGAACAAGCTACCTCGGTACTGCCTGACGGTGAACTGGTAACCATAGACGGGCACAGGGGCCTGATTTACAAGGGCGCCGCCAGAGTACTGTGATGAGACGCTTTTTCATGGTATCTTGCTTTAACTGCTAGGCTCGCATCATCCGAAATTATTTCGCTATCAGGAACTGAAAGCATTTGCAATATTTCGCCGGATTTCTGGATAGTTGTTATATACCCTAAGCAATAATTCGGTTATGGCTGATGGTCCCATTCATGAGAGTACGGATCTCGTGGCTCATATTGGCCAGAAACGTGTTTTTGGAACGGCTGGCGGTTTTTGCGACCGGTAATATCAACCCCGGTCGCTTGTACCTCAACCAGGATGCCCTGTTCGTCAACAAACTACCATTTTAGAAATTGCCGAATTCCGCATCGTTTAAAGAAATAATGTCTTGCGGCTTTAACCCGGTATCCTTTGCTGCGGCTATCTCCAGGGCACTCATATTAACGGGTTTATTCTTATTGTCCGAGATTTTTTTTTGAACAGGACGCGATTGCGCAGTATGCGGCTTTGTGGTGGCTATAACTGCCGGAGTGCCGGTAAAGCCCTGTTTTCTCAGTTTAAACTTGCCCAGCATCTGTTTGACCATTGCTGCCTGGCTGGACATCTCTTGACTAGCCGCCGCCAGTTCTTCCGAGCCGGCCGAGTTCTGCTGCGTAACCTGGTCTACCTGGTTCAAGCCCTCGTTGATTTGCCCGATGCCTACAGCCTGCTCTTTGGAGGCGGAGGCTATTTCACCGATCAGGTCGGTTACCTTGGCCGTGCCCAGCACGATCTCTTCCAGTGCCTTGGAGGTCTCCTCAGCAATTTTGGCGCCTACTTCGGTCTTTTGAATCGAGCCTTCGATCATCTCGGCAGTCTCCTTGGCCGCCTTGGCGCTACGCTGGGCCAGGTTCCTCACTTCCTCGGCCACAACGGTAAAGCCTTTACCGTGCTTGCCGGCGCGGGCCGCCTCTACCGCCGCGTTTAAGGCCAGGATATTGGTCTGGAAGGCAATCTCATCAATTGCCTTGATTATTTTAGATATATTAGCGGCGGATTCATTAATATCGCTCA
>NZ_QFGB01000081.1:0-14504 GCF_004369245.1 Pelotomaculum sp. FP
AAATAATAACCTCCCCAAAGAAACTGCAAATATTTTAGCAGATTGGGGAGGGTTCTGAATCATCTTTTAGATAATCAATGTGCAAAAAAATCCTGCCTGCCAGGACTACTTTACGAGCAAGATTACAAGATACCTGGAACCGGGTGCGGCCGAACTGGAGTTGACGGTTTTCCCCAGTGAGGAGAATATTCCGGCCTGGGTGGATCAGAGCAAGCTGACAGACCAAATGCAGCAGCGGCCGCAGTTCTTTATTCAATTTAGCGAGACTTATCAGGGCATACCGGTTGCGGACAGTTCTCATATAGTTCGGGTTGATGCCCTTACCGGTAAGGTAACAGAATTTGGTATCGGGTCCCGCAATACATCCGTTACCCTCCCGGACAGCAATGACGCGGTGACAGCCGATGTGGCGAAGGCAGAGTATTTAAATCGCCATCCCCTGCGCCTGGTGTACATCTGGCCGAAGTATTATGAACAAAAAGCGCCGTCTCCCCAGTTGGTCTATTGCCCGGTTTCCGGGGAAAGGGGCTATATCGATGCGCTTACCGGAAAAACGGTGGTGCTGGAAAGGAACTAACAGGTCCCGGACAAGCCTAAGACGGGAAAGCGGTGACTTGGGGAGATGAAATAAAAAAAGGGGAGATGACGGCGCAGGCCATAACCTGTTCGCCGGTCTTGGTCCGCATCCCGGCGGCCGTTGCGGGGGGAATTTGGGGAAGAATTCCCGTAATGGAAAGGAGCAGTTTGTTGAAAAAGATTAGAGGGGCAGCCGCCGTGGCGCTGGCTGTGGGCATGTTGTTGTTCACAACTGCCTGGGCGGCGGGAAAAGAGGCGTCGAGTATGCAGGCAGTACAGGACGGTCTGGAAACTGTAGAGTTGAAAGACGGGCTTGTCGGGCAGCCGGTTGTAAAGAAAGCGTTGAATGAGTCGCAGCGGCAGGCGCTGGAAAGGATCTTACAAATCGTGCCCGAGCTAGAGGGACTCTCCGTGGTAAACCTTAGTGACGAGGGGGATGCCATTTGGACGGTAACCCTGGACGACAGCGACGGAGCTGCGCCGTCCGGCATTATGCATACTCGCGCGGAACTCGTTTTTGAAACGAATTCAGGAGAACTGATCGGGTTTCATGTCCTGAACCCGGATTGGGCTTCAGACGAGCTTCCGGCAGCTGGGCCGGCCAAAGAAAAGGCGGCTGAATTCGCCCGGCGGGTTCTGGGAGATAAAATGAAGGACTATCAAATGAGGAATCAGATAAGCTATGGCGGTGGATGCGCACGGGACGAACAGGGGAACGAGATAGCGTGGGCCACGGCGGATGTGCAGTTTGAACGCCTGATCAACGGTATCCCCTTTCTGGACAGCTGCATTCGGGTAAGCGTCGATGCGGCGGGGCATGTTGTCGACTATTATACGGAAGGATATTACAAAAGAAACGACAGTGTAAAAGACAGTGGGCAGGATCCGGCAGTATTCCCTGATCCTGCGTTGGCAATGACAAAGCAGGCGGCGGAAGGGATTTATGCCAATCTGGTGGAAATGAAGCTGAACTACGTTGAGCGGAAGCTCCTGCAGTATCCTGAGCCAGGCAAAGAAGAGGTCGAAACCCGGCCGGTTTTGCAGTATACTCCTACTACATATGCGTTAATAGACGCTGTAACAGGGAAGTCGCTGGCTGAATCTCAGGAGCGGCTGCCGACCAGTCTGATCAGACTGGCAGGAGAGGGCAAAAAACTTGTTGCCGGAACGCCTGAAGAAGCGATCGCTCTAATTGCTGCTGAAACCGGCATAGATATTTCCGGCATGAAATTTATGAGGGAAGATGAGCGTGGAGATAACCTTAAGCCAGGGATTAAGATGATAGAGTACAACTGGGGTTCCGGATCCCGGGCGGGGAATGAAGACATGCCGGATTACAGCATTCGTTTGTTAACTATCATCATGCTGGCAGATACAGGCCAGGTTACCGACTTTAGTCTTTACGATGAGTCCGGGCGCGGCAAAAAAGCGACAATATCCAGAGAAACCGCCCAGGAAACAGCGATTCAATTCATGCAGAAGCATCTGGAGCAGGGCACGGCTGAACTGGAAATGTGTGTTTATTCAACGCAGGATGACAGCATTCCCGACTGGGTGGACAGAAGCAAGTTGGAATACTACGGGCAGCGGCCGGCATTTAAATTTACCTTCACATATACACACCAGGGCATACCGGTTTTGGACCGTTTTAGCTTCGTTACCGTAGACGGGCTTACAGGCGGTATTACTGCTTATTCCGGCGGGAACAGCAGTCCACCCGTCACCCTGCCGGACAGCAGGAATGTTGTGACACCTGAAGCGGCAAAGGCCGAATTTTTAAAAAGCCAACCGTTGCGTCTGGTTTACCTCCGGCCTGAGTATTTCGGCCAGAAAGCACCCAAGCCCCTCCTGGTGTACATGCAGGACCACAGTTATGGTGGCGGGCAATATATCGACGCCCTAACCGGAAAAACTGTGACTTTGGAGATGAAATAGAAAGGGATATTTTAATTTTTCTTGCACAGAGGGAGAGAAAGTCACCTCTGTTTATCTGTGTTCAGGTGGTATATAGACAAACTTTTTGGCCAGAACAATAAAATTAGCCTTGTCCATATCAGATTCAGTTTTTCTTCCCCGCATTAAATCCTGCCGAAAGCCGTTCCCTTAACTTATGTAAAAATAAAAAACCGTTTGCCGTGTTGTCAAGTCTATATAGAGTGTAGGCTTTTAACCGGTTAAAGCTTTAAATGCGGCAAGACGGGAGGTTTTTTATGATTTTTGCGGATCCGGATAAGGTTGGAAAGGCGCGCCGGGGTGACTCCAGCGCTTTTCTGGAACTTATTCAAGAGAGAAAGGACGATATATACAGACTGGCATTCACCTATGTGAAGAATAGAGAGGAAGCCCTGGCTGTTCTTCATGATGTTGTATATAAGGTGTGTATATCCTTAAAGAAGCTTAAAAACCCGGAGTTGTTTAATACCTGGCTGATTAGAATCACGGTAAACTGTTGTATCGATCATCTAAACAAGAGCAAGAGAATTGCCGGCTTTGAAATAAAATATGACAATCCGGAAATGCTGGAACAAATTGCTGACAATAGTCAAGATTATGGGGATTTAATCTCAAACATTGACTTATTCAATGCCATTGACAAACTCAGCCTGGAACAGCGAACTGTTGTCGTCTTAAAATACTTTCAGGACCTGACCCTGTCCCAGGTGGCGGAGGTGCTGGCATGTCCGCTTGGTACGGTTAAAACCCGTCTTCATAAAGCACTGCATGATTTAAGGCAAGAACTGAAGGAGGGATATTAATGAGTAAAACTTATCAAGATGATTTCAACAATATAGTGGTTCCAGTTGAACAGGTGGATCTGGTCATACAAAAGGCTGTCAGCAAAGGCCAAAAGCACCTTAAAGCGAAAAGACGGATGATCATGGGCGCCTCGGTGCTCTTGCTCTGCGCCTGTATTTTTGGCAGCGGCTTTGTGGCTCCTTCAATGGCCAAAGTTCTGGTAAACATACCGTTTGTCGGATCGGTATTTGAAAGGGAAAAATTCGCCACGAGCGGCCTGGGAAATTTAGCTGATGAGGATGTAGCTAAATTTGATGATCTGCAGATCACCGATCAAGGCATAACTGTGGCGATCAGGGAAGCCTATTACGACCAGACCGGCTTTGCTGTCGGTTATGTGGTAAGCGGCGCAGAGTTGTCGGACGAAAGGAACTTCCATGCGTATTTTTACTATAATGGGCGTGCCATCTCCGGCGGGGGCGGTGGCTGGCATGACAAGATCGATAATATGTATATTGGTTTGGAGCAATTCCAGCCTGGCGCCGGACTCACCCTCCCCGATAGTTTTGATCTGGAAGTGGTCATAACCGATGACCTGGAGGAATTGAAAAGAAGCCCTTACCGTTTCAAAATACCGGTATCTCGCACCGGTGTTGATGAAAAAACAAAAGAAGCGCTGGTGATGAAAGCTATCGATACCGGCGAGGGGACTCTGCTGGTGAAAAAGGTGCTTTTTACCCCTGCTGCAACTGAGGTGGAGTATGAATTCATCCAACCCGGCAGCGATAGAAAAAGATACCGTGGATATTCCGTTGGAAACTGCACCTTCAAGCTGATTGACAGCAGCGGTGTTGCACTGGAGCCGGGTTCCTCCCTGCGGCAAGGCAGGCCTGAGGGAGAAAAGTGGGTGGATAACTGCCGGGTCGACTTTCCATCTATGAAAGAACCTGCCGGGAATATGGCTTTTGAACTTATATCACAGGAAGGCCGAAAGATTCGGGCGGATTTTGAAGTAAAATAGATTGGGGATGAGATCAGCTGCTCCAAAATGGTGTAGTTTTGGGGCAGCTGAATAAATCGCCGTCAATTTTCCGGCTGGAATTTCCCCGGTCATTCGCCGCTTGAAAATAGTCAACCGCCTTTCTCACTTTCAGCTCCGGCAGGCAAATATTGCAAACCGCTTCATGAAAATCTTAGGTTTTCTTAAATATATGGCAAGTTAACAAAAAATGGACTATATAGTGAACCTGCTCTTTATATTCGCCGTCATATAAATTGAGTTCACATTTTAAACCGGTTGTTTCCGGCTGTGCTGGCGAAGGGGTGTCGATTTATGACCAAAAAGGCTATTATGATGGGAGTCATTATTTCTTTGATTCTGGCTATGCCTGCGTATGGTTTTACGGCAAAAAAAATGCAAGCCGCAATAGTGCTGGATAATGCGAAAATTGAGGCTTGCGCCTATATTTTTGGAGGAGACATTTACCTGCCGTTGCGGGCGGTTGGTGAAGCGCTCGGCTATGAAATACAGTGGTCGGAGAAGGATAAGACGGTTTCCGTCTCCAAGACCGGAAAAAACATAATGATTGATATGAACAACGATAAAATAACCGTAGATGATCATGTTTGTTATATGAGTGGAGATTATTCAGGCAAGGGGTTCAACGGCGGTACCACAATAGGGGACAGAGTGTACATGAGGACGGACTTTTTCTCCGACAACTTGGGGCTTAAAGTTCAATGGGACGGGCTAAATGGGATAATTCAACTTGAAAGCGTAATAGAGAACGCAATTTCCATTAAAACAGTGAAAGAAGCTTCTGAAACCGATAAAATCAAAGTAACTTTACAGTATCCGCAGGTTGACGGTTTGGCTGACAAAACCGTGCAGGACAGTATCAACTCCATTTTCGAGAAATCAGCAACGGATGCCAGGAATGAAGGCCTGAAAAATGCTGAAGAAATGGAAAAGGTCGTGGCGTCGGGTTATACAGGCACTCTAAACAAGTGTGAAACCTATTTTGACTACCGGTTGAAATACAATCAAAACGGACTGTTGAGCGTTGTATTTATGGATTACCAATACGCAGGGGGGGCGCATGGACTGATGGTGCAAAGCTCCCATACTTTTGATCTGAAAACAGGGGAAGAATACAGGCTTAAGGATCTGGTAAAGAGTGACGCGGACTATGTTTCTCTTATTAACAATACCGTCAGGAATGAGATAAATAATAGGGTTAAGGAAGGAATGCTGTCTGAAAATGCACCCTTCAAGACCATCAAGGACGAACAGGATTTTTACCTTTCCAATAACGCGGTTGTGGTTTACTTCCAGCAGTACGAATATTGGCCCTATGCCGCCGGCATACAGGAATTCCCGGTTGAGTTTTCAGCGTTGAAAGAGATGCTGAAACACGATTTCGGCTTCTTGAACGACAATGTAAAAGAGCAAACTAGGCCTGAAGATATTGAAAACGGTATGTCCGGTGAAGGCAAGCTGTTTATGGCAATAAATAAGGCGGGTATTCAGCTCCTGCAAAAGATATCCGTGGAGGAAGAGGGGCAAAATACCATCTTATCCCCCGTCAGTGTCTCTACCATGCTGGCAGTCCTGGCAAATGGAGCGGCCGGCAAGACCCGTGCGGAAATCAGCGCAATAATCAATCCGGAACAGCTTCCCGCGAAGGAAATGAATGAAAAATACCGCGACACCATAAACAACCTCATACGTTCGGGCTACGAGGAAAACGGAAAGAAAACCACCCTTGTGGAGCTTGCCAATTCTTTATGGATACAGGAAAACCTTCGAGTAAAAGACGGTTTTTTAAAAGACGCCAAAACCTATTACGAGGCTGATGCGTACAATGTAAACTTCGCTGATGACAGCGCTGTATCCGCCATGAACCGGTGGATTGAAGATAAAACCCACAACAAGATCCAAAATTATTTATCTGAAGTGAGTCCCCAGACAGCCATGGTGGCGTTTAGTTCCCTTTACTTCAATGGAAAGTGGCAGAGCCCATTTGATAAATCCAAAACACAAAAGGAAGATTTTCAGCTAAGCGACGGCAGTACGGTCAAGGTGGATATGATGAACGCTGAAAGACGGATCGGTTATTATGAAGATGATCAAATTCAAGCAGGCAGTTTCAATTATTACGGCTGCAGTATGCTGGTCATTCTTCCCAAGAGCAGTACCGGCGCATATCTCCCCGGCGTGGGCTATGCGGAAGTTAACAAAGCGCTCAGCAACTTAGAGAATATGAAAGTAAAAATAAAATTCCCCAAATTTAACTTCGCGCAAAAAAACGATCTGGTTAGTCATTTGAAAAGCATGGGGCTGGATTCCGCCTTTGACAGCGGGAGCGCGGATTTTACCGGGATTGCGGACAGGTCGGCAGGCTTTAACCTGTACATCAGCGATATATCCCAGAAATGTACTATCAGTGTGGATGAGGAGGGCACTGAAGCCGCCGCTCTGACTTCGGTAGTTTTAGCCGGATCTTCCATGCCCAGGGAAAACACCCCTCCGGAGTTTTATTTGAATAAACCTTTTATATTTGTCATCAGAGACGACCGGACCGGCTTGATCCTGTTTATCGGGAAGGTGAAAAACCCGTTGGATCATGGAAGACCATAATACCAGATACAAAAATTGATACCACATGAGGTGATTGGCATGAATAAATTGGTCACGATTGCTGTGCTCACAGTTATATTGCTGTTTGTTTTGGCAACTGGAGCCGGAGCTTCGGCAACCGGTGAGCCGCCGGCTGATTTAAAAGTGAAGATAGAGGAGGTCACCACCGAGCAGGAGTTCAGGGAGGTGGTTGACGATTTTAACTCCCTGCCCGGACCGGACGCCGGCGCAGCGGAGATTTTACTGGACGGTTTGAAAGAAGAGAATAGAATTGACGCCTGGAACGTTGTGGATGCCCTGGTGAAACTGATGACAGACGAGCAGGTATCTCAGCTGGCGAAAGATATTAATACTTACGATCAGGATAATATCAGCCGGTATTTGGTTTCTGTCCTGCTTGCCCGGATCAACAGTCCGGCTGATTTGACCAGCGCCCTGGTCTCCCTGCAAGACGGTTATTTTTCCGGAGGATACCTGCAATTTATGGAACAGATATGGCCGAGAATTATTACCGATCCGGCCGATGCGGCGCGGTGGTTGGATGAAACGTACGTCAAACTAAACAACCCGGCGGCCCGGGAGAGCTTTGTTAATGCGGTTGGTGTTGTTGCCCAGAAGCAAAACAGCGGAGTGAACCGCTCGGCAATCATAGACTGGCTGTGGCGAACGCAGGAAAAAGAAGCGGATTACGTTTACCGTTACAACCAGCTTGTTACCCTTTACCGGCTGGGGGAAACCAGAGCGCTGGACGCGATCGACGGCTTCTATCCCGGCATTGCTTCCGACCAGAACAGAGCCGGCTTGATCCGTAGCATGGCCGACATCATGCGCTGGCGGCAAGAAGAACTTGATCAGGACAAATTGATTGACTGGCTGTGGAAAGTAGCCGGAACGGATGTGTCGCCCTATTGCCGTCAGACAGCCCTTGCCGCCTTATACCTGGATTTGGGCCAGGAAAAAGCTTTGCAACAGTTTGTCCATGATACCGACCAAAACGGGTTGGCTGCCCTGAATCAAGAGGGTCAAGTTTTTCAAATTAATTCGGACTGGCAGCTGTTGAAGGATATTTCCCAAAAATATCCGCAAAGCTATCTTGGCCGGGGAATCAAGGCCTATGAAGAAGTGCGGGGAAAACCTTATTTTGAAATTGACCGTCCGGAGGAACAGTTTACCGCCGCCTGGACCCCTCCTTACGGGGATGAGGAATACGAGCCTGACCGGGAGATTCCGGGCTGGGAAAAATTCCTGGCCGATTACTCCCGCCACCCGGCCGCGGACGATGCCGCTTACCGGCTGGCCCGTTGTTACGAGATTAGGGGCCGTTTTGCCGATGCCGTCAGCATGATGCAAAAGGCGCGTTTTTTACCGGATGGAGACATGCGCTATGCGGCGGACGGCAGGTTGGTTTATATTCTGGATGTGAGGATGAATTATGATCAGTTAAAGGCGCTATCTTCGGAAACCCTGGCGGCGCCGCTGGACACTTTGGTCAACTATGCCCTGGCTGTCGGGGAAATAAGGCGTGATCATTATGCTAGCGCCGCCCTGATGCTGGAGGAATTATTAAAACAGCCGGAAGATCCGGCAAGCGGCCGGTATATTTTGCCTTTTTCCCGGCTGAACGTCGATCATCAATACGATTTTCGCGGCGCAGTAGAAAAGCAGCTGGCCGCGGTAAAGGAGCTTGCCGGTTTGCAGGCACAGTGGGAAGAATCTAAAGATCCGGCTGATTTATACAGTCTGGCGGCATCCATCTTTCATAACGAGATGCTTTACTATAGCCACCTATGGGCCGGGAACCGGCAGTATTACAACTGGTTAGGAAACATTAACGCTACGGGCCAGGGGCATGCGCCCGCGGAAATGGCTGCCTTTGCCCGGGAGATGATCAACTACAACCACAGCCTGCCGTATTTCCAGCAGGTTTACCGGGAGCCGTCCTCTGCGCCGGAGTTGAAGGCCAGGGCTCTCTATTCCACCGGTCTATGCTATATCGGCCTGGACGAGTGGGGTGATGACGCTTTATTCGCCTTTAATTTGCCGGAGCTTGTAAAGAGAATCACTTCCACCTACCAGCAGTTTGTCCGGGAATACCCGGAAAGCTCCATGGCCGATGACGCCCTGCTGGCGCTTGGCGCATACACCGGCGACGCTGCTTATGTGCAAAAAATATTTGAGGATTACCCTGATAGTGACGTATTGGAAAAAGCAAAAAATCTGCTAAAGGATATGGAGTCACCTTATTATAGGCCAGGCAGCCGCTATGGATGGTCGGCGCCTTTTAAAATCATGTCCCGGGAGGACCAAAACCTGCCGCAAGAAATAAGGGATTGGGTGGACGCCAACGTTTTGCAGCCTTTTACCGGCTCGAAGACCATGGGAGAATGGAGTTATTTGCTTGTTGCCGCGGGAGAAAAACCAACAGCCGGCTACTGTGTGGGAATTACCGGCATCTCCGGCAGAGCGGACAAGATAACGGTTTATTATCAGGTTGACGGCCCGCAACCCGGGCTGTTGGCGGCGCAGGCGCTCACACATCCGTATATTTTAATCCGTATTCCGGCAAATGAGGCTGCGGTGGAATTTATTGAGGTAAGTTAGAATAGGTACCCATATTTTCAAATTAATGATACCGGTATCCGTTTATCGGTTTATAACAAAACACATAAAGGAGGAGAGTTATTTGAGACGGATTAAGGGAGCAGTAGCCGCTGTGCTGGCTGCAGGCTTGCTGATGTCCACAACCGCTTGGGCAGCGGAAAAAGAGGCGTCAAGTATGCAGGAAGTAAAAGGAGGTACGGAGATTGTCCAGGGGTCTGCCGGAGGTCTGGTTGACAAGGTGAAGTTAAATGAATCACAGCAGCAGGCTATGGAAAAGATTTATCAAATCATACCTGAACTAAAGGAATTATCCGTAGAAAATGTGCATGACGAGGGAGAGACTGCTTGGGGAGTATTTTTAAGCAACCGTAGCGGTGACGCGGCGCCCGGTATTATGTATGTTAACGCCAGTCTTGTTTTTTATAACACGGGGGAACTGATCAGGTTCGATATCCAGAATCCGGATTGGGCTTCTGTAGAGCTTCCAACTCCCGGGCTGGCGAAAGAAAAAGCTGCTCAATTTGCCGGCCGGGTGCTGGGAGATAAGATCAAGGACTACCAGATGAGTGACGCAATAAGCTATGGTGGTGGAAGTACATTTGACGATAAGGGGCATGAGATATCCTGGGCCTCGGCCAGTATACAGTTTGATCACCTGATTAACGGCATCCCTTTTTTGAATAGCGGTATTCGGGTGGGCGTGGACGCCGCCGGCCATGTCACCGAATACTACACAGAGGATTATTATCCAATGCAAGAGGGCATTAAAGAGAGCAGGGTGGATCCGGCTGCATTCCCAGCCCCTTCCCTGGCCATGACGCGGGAGGCGGCGGAAAAGGTTTTGTCCGGTTCGCTGGAAATGAAGCTGAACTACGTCGGGCGTCAGCCCTTGAAGTACCCGTTGTTTGGCAACCAGAAGGTTGCAACCCGGCCGGTCTTGCTGTATACTCCTTTGAACATTATGCCTATTGACGCTGTAACGGGGAAGCCGCTGGGTGATTTTCAGTGGCAACCGCAGACCAGCCTGATCAATCTGACTGGAGAGGGCAAGAAATTGATCGCCAGAACCCCCGAAGAAGCAGCCTCTCTAATTGCCGCTGAGACCGGCGTGGATATTTCCGGTATGAAGATTGCCCAGGAGGAAGAGCGAGGAAAGCACTTTGAGCCGGAGATTAAAGTGAAAGAATACATCTGGAGGTCCGACCCCCCAACGGGGCAGGACGGCCAGCCGGATTACAGCGCGATGCGTTATCTTTATATCAGCGCGTTGGCGGATACAGGACAGGTTGTTGGTTTCAATATCCAGGATGAAGGCGGGCAAGGAAAAAAGGGAATAGTAGCCTGGGAAACCGCACTGGAAACAGCCGTTCAATATGTGCAGAGGTATCTGGAGCAAGGCGCTGCCGAGCTGGAAATGTGCGCCTATCCTGCGTATGAAGAAAGCATTCCTGACTGGGTGGACAGAAGTAAATTGGACGGTAAGCCACAACCGGAATTTTATTTTACATTCACGCGAACGCACCAGGGCATCCCGGTTTCGGATTGTTCGTACTCTGTTACTGTAGACGGGTTGACTGGCAGGGTTACAGGTTTTCACGACGAGAACAGCAGTTCATCTGTTACTCTCCCGGACAGCAAGGGTGCTGTGACGGCTGAAGCGGCCAAGGCCGAATTCTTGAAAAGCCACCCGTTGCGCCTGGTCTACCTCTGGCCTGAATATTGCGGTCAGAAAGCCCCTGAGCCACTCCTGGTCTATATGCCGGACTATGGTTTAAGCAGGGGTTACATTGACGCCTTAACCGGAAAAACGGTGATGGTGGAGAATGATTAATCTTATAAAAAATGTTCACCTGTGGTCCGGCCTAAGGAGCGACGGAAATGAAAAACGCAAAAAAACTACTTGGCCTGATATTGGCTGCGGTATTGGCATTCTCGCTTTTAAATACACCCGCGCTGGTGGCGGACAGCGACGGCATCATTGCCTGTGGAACTGAGCTACAAGAGCGACAAAATGGTGATACAGGTGTAGTTCTGGACATCATCTAAAATACAGGATAACTACGAACTGGTACTTAGTAAAAAGATAGAGGAATTTGTTGATGCCTGCGAGAAATATAACGCAGGTCTTTTCTTTATGTATGCAATCACACTGGCCTATGAAATCTATATTCAGGCGGTACTGCTATGAACCTCTTTTCCATTATACCGGATCGTTTTTTCAGCGTCCTGGCCAGCCCTTAAAAGAGCACCATGCCGGGATCCTGTTTAAAAGGCAACCTGATCGAAAAGGTATCCTTAAATACTGCATTGTTAACAGAGGCATACCGCTGCCTCGGGCGGAAACCGAGAACGGAAGCGGCAAATGACGTATATGCTTTGGCCCGCAGCTATTCGACAGGCGCGCCTGACTGGGCGGCTTCTTTTTTTGCATGGGTAACTTCGCGGCTTGGCCGGGGGGAAAGCGTGGATCGTTATCTGGACTGGTGGCGCTTCAGCGGTACGGGTGTCTTCTAGTTTGAACACAGGAGGTAAGCCGATGCAGGCTTTACGAACGAAAATCAAGATATTTATGGGGGATCAGAGTAAACAGCAATTATTGGCTATCTCGCCATGCTCATTACTGTTTTGTTTTGGGGTATTTCATTTATCAGTATAAAAATAGCGGTAAGCGAAGTTCCGCCAATTACCATGGCCTTGATAAGATTTATTATAGCAAGCGCTATACTTCTGGTTATCATAAGGAAATTGGAACCGGCTTCGAAACTTCAAAAAGAAGACAGAATAAAGATGCTGACGGCTGGTTTCCTGGGTATAACGCTATATTTTTATTTTGAAAACAGCGGTGTAAATATGACAACGGCGTCAAATGCCTCTTTGATTACTTCAATCACTCCAATTATTGCGATAGCTTTGGACATGATAATTTTTAAGACTAAACCTTCTATTCTGAAGTTTGTGGGAATGGGTTGCGCTGTTGCAGGAGCTTATTTGGCGGTTACGGCAAATGGGCAGCTTTCTTTCAATTCAGCTACTTTTAAGGGGAACTTATTTATGGTTTATGCTATGCTGGCATGGGCTTTATATACTTTGCTGAGCAAAGCCTTGCAAGATAAATATTCTGGTTTATTTTTAACCACCTACCAGACCTTGTTTGGCACAATACTTTTGGTACCCGCTTCTTTTGTGGAGTTTAGACAATGGCAAGTATTCTCTTTTAGTGCATTTTTACATATTTTATTCCTCGCTGTTTGCTGCTCCGCAATCTGTTATTTCCTTTATATATTTGCTTTAAAAAGGTTGGACGTCGCCATTACCACGCTATACTTAAACCTCATCCCTGTTGTAGGTGTTGTCAGCGGTTACGTGGTATTGGGAGAGACTGTTCTGCCTGTTCAGCTTTTGGGCGGGCTGATGATCATTGTAGTTATAATTGCTATCAACCTGGAAAAGCAAAAATCGACCTTGAAAAGTGCAGGTGGGAATCCAGAATGCGCTAAAAGCGTTTGAATACTCATGCCGCTAAAACAAAACCAGTAGAGGATGAGAATCAGCAAATGCGGTTCGATTGCAATCGAATATGGCACGTTAGCGCAGAGCTTCTATAAGCCAATGATACATTTGTGCGAGTGAATTCGCAGATGCGACCAGGCAAGGTCGTGTTCATATAGTGGGGTGCGGAACACCCGCCGATTGAGCCTGTTTCACGCCAAAGCTTCCGATTGATCCCTTGGAGAACCGTTCCCCTGTGCGGGCTTTCTTTTGCCCCATGGCTTTAGAATTGAGATAACTACTAAGAATACAAAAATAGCCAAACTGATTATGATCCCAATGGACGATATCTTAAGACTCTGAAAATAAGCTGGATTCTGCAGGGGATGAATGGCGGCTGCATTCATTTTCTATCTCCTTCGTTTTCAATTCAGCCTCTGATTTATAGAGGACTGCTCTATATGGTGTTTATGCAGCCGCTTTGTCCCCTGGTAAACTTCAACCAACCTCACGAAGCATCTTTTCCATGGCATTTATTCGCTCCTTCATCTCGGATAGATCCTTGACTATCTTCTGTTGCTCCTCAGCTATCTTCTGCTGTACTTTGACTGCTTCTTCCGCCAGCTTGCGATAAGCCTCGTCCCTTGCAATTTCAGCCATGCTCGCGGCCTTAGCCCGTGTAGTTTTTAATACTTGCGATATCACAACGACGGCCACTATGGTAATCAGCGACAGAATAAAAAGCACAAATCCCATTCCGCCTATTCCGAAAATAACTTCTTCATTCATTTGTTATCCCCCTCATTATTAACGTCTGATGCGGTACCGGCAGTTTTTTTAATCGTGAGCGTTTTGACCGCTTCAGCGATGCTCTCCGGACTTAAGTGGAGTGCAAACGGTGTTATTTCGTAATAATTCATTGCTTTTCCATCCTCCGACAATTCCATTTTACTAGTCACCATTCCAGCATTCTCCAGTCGCTTCAAATGCATATACAGCAGTGGCCGGCTTATCATGGCCTCACGGGCGAGTTGACTGACATGAACGCGCCTGCCTGTCAGCAAAGCAATAATCTGTAGACGGTGCGGGTTGGCCAGGGCCTCCAGCATTTTGATCAGATCGTCTCCGGAAGGTGACGCTGGTTTAAAATGATTTTCATTTATTTCCTGATTCCCCCTTTTTGTAACGACATCCCAGGGACGTAGCAGGCTTGCTAACAAATTCTCTGGAAAGGTGTGAAATACTAAAATATTTCACCTGTAATAAATATATTACATATGAAATATCATGTCAAGACGAAATTATCCTTAGAATAAACCTTGTCTGTCCTCTTTGCGGGTCTTTGACACTTGCGCTAATATAGAAATCTCTACAAGCCTTGAAAACAGGGCTTTTTTTATTAAAAAAATGTCAAATTCTCTCCAATTCTTAGTGAGTAATTTTGCGTAATGTGTTATAATGT
>NZ_QFGB01000082.1:0-14426 GCF_004369245.1 Pelotomaculum sp. FP
CTCAGTGTTGCCCTATCCTGCTTAAAAGTAAAAGCAGTTTGAGTATACCATGTGATCCTTTAGTTATCAATGTACAGCCACTACGGAATGATTGTTCAATTTAAACGGTCTTAGTGTTCAACTTCGGCGGTCTAGGTGTTTTTTCTTAGCGGAATATACAGTGTTTGACTTATTCTTATATTTCTATAAAACTTGAATATAATAGCAGTCATAAAATTATATTTCTTTGTGGTCACATTTTTATTTTATTGTTAGCTACAATAATCATCCCTGCGCTTTAATCCATTGAGTTAACAGATAGTCTATGAGGAACTTCAGTTTACTGCTATCATAAGAACCGTCTATTAAACTGCAATTTTTATATGCCCGTGTGTATTCATCTTTCCCAACAAGTTCTCCTTGATACCGTTCAATTTTTTTATTAAATGATGTCCAACGTATGGACGGAATCTTAGCTATGCTATTAAAATCTAAGAAACACTCAATAGAAACTGCTTTGCCGTTGATGTTTTCGTTTATCTCTCCCTGAGGGCCAAGTGTTCGAAAACTTAAAAACTCAGTATGGTCGGGTAACTTGGTAATGAAAAACGTCTTGGGCTTATTGAGAGCATTTGAAAGCTCATACTTTTCTACGCCAGCTGTATCATTATCAAAAATGACAATGATATTGTTCTGAATACCTATACGTGCTAATCCCAAACAGAAATTATACAGGTTGCCTACCCCCGTGAAAGGATAGTTTTCTTCCATATCTACAAAATTAAAGAAATCTGATATGTCCGGATATAGTGATACTAACGCCTTTTTAATAATAAATGAATCGGATGAACCCTCAGTGACAAGCAATATTTTTTCTTTAGGAGTTAACTCATGAACAATTTCTTCTCTCTTAACCCATCCATTTTCAACCACATCTGCAAAGTTCCATTGTAATTCCAAATCGCCATTATTAGGATTCTCCGCAAGAATACGAAGTGTTATGTACGGATCAAGGTTCTCAAAGAACTCGCCAAGATCATATTTGGGATTACGCCAATCATTAGCTTCCTGTTCATCGTAAGTAATTGGAAGATGCTCTTTTATTTGAGGGTCTTCAAGTATGCATTTTCTTACATATTCACCAAGATCATATCCATTCTCATCGTACTTTACGGCAATTTTCACGGTATCAACTTGTGGAACATCTATAGACTTTAATGTACTGTAAAAATCATCAAATGTGAAACGCACTTTATAGCCGAATTCTTCACATTCTCTAATACTATTTTCATAGAGCTTCCTTATCGAATAAATGCTATATCCAAGCAAATCAAGCCGCCTCTTTACTGATGATAATTTGCGTGAATATCCTTCCTTCATTTCAATAATTGCCTCGTCTGTATCCGTATCTACGTAGTAATATGGTACTTGCTTGATATCTTTGGATTGAAATAATGCAGCATGATCCCTGTAAACATTGTTTTTTCCCCAATCAATCTCCATTCTGCCAATGCCAAGAGTTATCATTGATCCCATAGTATCACCTCATTACCACATATCACTATGCCTTATTGCTGACTGACAGAATAAATCTGCCATCGTCATTGCCGAATTAACATAAAGTTTAGAAATATGAATAGCACAAAACTGCTGGCGCAGTGGTTTACCAGCATTGCGCCTAAGCCCTCTATCGCACTGCTGCAAATTTATAGCAGTGTTTTTTTGATCACGCCTCTAAAATATTTATAGTGCCGATAAGCGCTGAAATATTTTAAAGGAGCTAAAACCATGACAAAAGAAGAAATCCTCAAAAAGCTGAAGTTTGACACCAAAATTAGAGGGCTAAGCAAAAACACCCAAAATGAGTATTACACCAAAGCCAAGCGTTTTCAGGACTACTATGACAAACCTGCAACAGAGCTGGACATTGACGATATCCATTAGTGTTCGGTTAAGCTCTAAATATACCATAATCGACCAGAGATGGCGTTTTGCCCCTGGAAAATGGATGACGAAAATTGTTGATAATGTTCTTTGAAAGAAGGGATGAGCCCCATTATTTGTGGAATTCTTCTCCAAATAATGCTTACGAGGAGGTTCGACATTGGCTCCATTTCCCGGAAAAATCAATCCTTACGAAATCGAAAACGTTCTGAACAAAATGTTCGCCCCAGAGTGGTTGAGAGACACAGCGGCCAAAGTCGGTTACGTCCAGCGCAACCGGAAGATCGACCCGGTCACCTTTTTCTGGGTAGTGGTGCTCGGCTTTGGAGTTGGTATGCAGCGTACCCTCGCTTCATTAAGAAGGAGTTACGAGACGGCATCAGCTGAAACACTCGTACCATCCTCTTTTTATGACCGCTTCAATAATGGTCTAATCGCCTTTCTTAAGGAGTGTCTGGCACACGGGATAGCGGAACTTTCCAGCCATACAAGTCTCACGCTTTCAGATAAACTGAAAGGGTTTAAGGATCTGATAGTGGCAGATGGCACGATCATTAGGCTACACAATAAATTAGCTGAAAAGTTCCCGGGAGCAAGGGGCAAGGCCGAGCTCAAGATACATATCGCCACAGGGATCACCGGCAACACAAAAAGCATTGCAATCTATTCCGGCAAAACAGCTGAAATCAAGACCATGCGCATCGGACCCTGGGTGAAGGACAACATTCTCCTGTTCAATCTCGGCTATTTCAAGTACGAGTTGTTCAGTAGGATTAGAGACAATGGCGGTTACTTCTTAAGCAGGCTTAAGCAATCAGCCAATCCTACAATAGTTTCGGTGTTGCGTACCCACCTGGATAATACAATCGACCTGGCCGGCAAAAAGCTTAAGGATATACTCCCCCAACTGAAGCAAGAAGTGATCGACGTCAAGGTGGAGGTCTCCTTCAAAGACAATGCATCTAAGACCAAGAAGTCCAAAAAAGACGGGACGTTCGAAATCTATAATCCCAGGGGTGGCACACCTAAAGTTAAAGAGAGCTTCCGGCTGGTAGGGGTGCTTAATAAGGAAACCAAGAAATATCACCTCTACCTCACCAACTTCAGCCCGCAACAGCTCAAGGCTGAAGATGTGGCGCTCCTTTACAAGGCACGCTGGAGTGTGGAACTACTTTTCAAGGAACTGAAGAGCCTCTACCAGTTAGATGTAATATCCAGCGGTGCGCCTGCAGTGGTGGAGTCGCTGGTGCTGGTGGCCATGCTGACCTTGGTGGTAAGCCACCGGTTGCTTAATCATATGCGGCTTCTGGCTCCGGAGAAAAGCGCCCGTTTTACCCCCCTACGCTGGGCTGAGTCATTTTACGCTATTGCGCCAGTTATTATGGGTCGTGTACTTAAAGCTGCCGGCATTGACGAGGATCCTCTCCTGCTCATCATTTACTTCATGGGTGAGGGCATCGATCCCAACGTCAACAGAGAAAGATTGTTGTCGCCCTGGGTAACAGAGGCTAATTCCCAGGGATTAAATACCACTGATTAATGTTTTTGGTAAACCGATCACGTATGAGTCAGCGATATTGACAGTAAGAAAATGTAGATTTTCATTCGAAACGGCAAAGGCGGTAAGGACAAATTCGCAATTTTATCTCAGTCCAACCTTAATGTCCTACGCCAATACTACCGGGCATACTGGCCCAAAGAATGGCTCTTCTACAGCCGGAATCAAACCGGAACACATATTACTTCCAGAGCAACTCAGAATATTTTCAATAAGTATAAGGACATTGCCGGTATTAAGAAAAAGTGTTCAACGCATACCTTACGGCACCCATATGTCAAGTACACACCGAAAAATTATTAAAATGCCATTGAACATTATTACTCAATGGTATTTAAGTTAAAACAGCTCTAATCATAGTGATAGAGAGGGATTCAGAAAATTCCTTCCCAACTATTTACAAAGAGCCAAATTAGATATCTATTTTTATAAGAGCAACTTTTATTAACGGGTAAATTATCTCTTGCGACATGCTACCATTGATTCCCTAAGTCTGACCTTACGGACATCAGAATCTATACATTGGCTTGATGTTCTAAGGTTGCGTAGTGCATTAACGCTTTGAAGCTCCCATCCACACTTAGTCGCCAGATCTGCAAGCAGTAAATCAACAGGTATTTCGATGCCGGCATATGCAGAAGTGCTTACAATAAACCACATTATTGCATTACTAGCTGCAACGCGATAGCATTCGTTAAAGACAGCCTCCATATCAGAAAAATAATTATGTATCATTGCAGGAATATTTTTATTCCACAAAGACGATTCTCTTTTTTTGACATTTGAAACAATTTCGGCTACCCATGAAGATGAACATGGAGTATCATCATTCCACGCATACTGCACGTGCGACCGAAGCGTCTTAGAGCGTAATTGCCGTAGAGTTTCATTATTTTCCACATACTCGCCTAAAAACAACTCCGGTCTATAAACGTCACAATAGTCGAATGAATTCAAATACGGTGGTGAAAACGTAATGATATTAACATAATCGCTATCTATACCTTTCAATGCCGATCTTGAGTCGCTATTAATAATCTGGACATTTGTACCTTTAAGCGGAACATCTATTAAATCTTTAAGGATTCTATTTGAATATCGAATAAATAAATTTTTTAATTCCAAAGAAGAATATCCCATCGTTTTCCAGTTCTTTTTATATCTCAAACACTTTCCATCACGTCTAGCATTACAACATTCCATTATTGCAGAATACAATGCAAGAGCAAAAAAATCCTGATGGTCCTCAGTGCAATATTCTTTTATTGCCTTTTTTAATGCTTCATATCCTCGCAATACACTTTTATTAAATAGCCATTTTTGATTTGTCCCAGTCGGAGAGAAAGTCGAATAGCCTTCAAGTTTACTCTCGGTTTCAACTGGACGTGCATCAATTATGGCTTTTAGTTCCAGTTCCAAAGAATCCAAGTCTTCCATATATGATTTTGTTTTAGTCCCGCTAATAAACGACATAAAAGGGTTTACTTCAATTGCAACTGCTTTATACCCATGTTGAATACCGGTCAAAGGGGTTGTCCCTGATCCTGAGAAAGGATCGAGAATCACCCCACCATTGAGCCCGGTAGAATTTTCATAATGATTAATGGCTCTCGATACAAAAGCGTCACTATAGCCTTCTTTAAATTCATACCACCTGTGTCGTGGTTTAGACAAATTATCACTGAAGTTTGGAATACAGTCTTTATAATAATCATGTTCCCATATGGCATCTATCATTAATTACCGGCTCCTATCTCGCTTCCACTCCTTGACTCAAGCCAAACAATACGGTAGTCAAGCCTTGCTATTGGTTCGTCAAGAGTAAATGTATCATTTTGGGTTGAATCTTTTCTACCGTCGTAACAAACAACACATCCCTCTAGTGCGCTGGGCTCTCGATCTAAATAAGCACACACTTGACGAATGCCCTCTTTGAGACGGTCAATGTCATAACTTTTACCACTGGCATTTTTGCCCATCCATTTTACTTCTATTATTAAGTGGTCACCAGTGGACATACTAGTAAGTTCAATATCCGTTCTGTCGACACCAGATATTTTCCCAACCTCAGCAACAACCCTGGCATCATAGATATTATCACTTAGCCACTTTGCCAAAAATGTCTGTAATATTTTTTCCGTTTGGCGGTTAGCGATTAATATACGTTTATTTCTGTCATGCCATATTTCATCAATTTTGTTTATTAACTGTTTAGGTCCTTGTTCTTCGATAACCAATTTATAATCTCTATAGCTTCTGGCATTTAACCCTATACGAGTTCTAGTTGAAACCTGTGGATGAACAAAGTTATAAAATGCCACACTGCGTCCCGCAACATTATATAGATGAATATCTTCACCTAAAACATGTAGTGACGGTATTTTATTACTATAACAATAATCGCTAACATCTACCATCTCTGAGCTACTGAGTTCCGCTATGGTAATTCTTAAATTTAAGTCTATACAAAAGCACTCAATTCCCCTTGATATAAAGGCCCATAGTATATCCTTATTTAAATCCTCAGAATTTTCTGGTGACAAAAGGGAATTGCAAATAATAAAAACAAATTGTCGATTACCGTATTTGGCGTGAAACCCTATCAAAACAGGAAATAACTTTTTCATCCAATTTTGAATATCAATTTCGGGCAACATTAACTGACCAGCAATATTCGCTGACAGGGATTTGATTTTAAATTCAGCTATAGCATCATCAATGCCTGATAACAATTTAATCGCCTCCAGTAAAAGAATTGCCCAACAAAATTTGATCACGTGAGGACAAATAGTCAATATATAAATCTGCAATAAAACGGATGTTTGTCTGATCTTTATTATTTTTAAGATAATGCTCAATTAACGCCAAGTAATCGTGGCCAGAGTTTTCGTGTTCAAAATCTAAATCATAGTGATGTCCATAATTTTTGGTTGCAGCATACAAAGGCTCTGCATAGACCAAATCTTTTACTTTGTGAATTCTATTTCGTTCTACTAAACTGTAAATCACCCCATCGACAATTTGGACTCTATATTGAATAGAGGCTGACGCCTTTATTAGATTATTTGTCCAACGCATACCGCTGTCAGTTATCAAATAATTACATGAAACGGTATTGTTAGCAACTTTTATATCACAAATCTCTGCTAAATCTCTTATAACAAGTGCATCCAATGCATTTTGAATATTTTTATCATATGGTCCATAAAAATAAGTTTGATGTCCTTTTGTACCAGATAAAACAAATAAATAAGCACTTATACTATCAACAAGATATATGACCTTTTGTATCTCTAACCTACCCAAAAGGAGCTCATAATTTTTTGCAACTAATAAACATAAAGAAACATCCTTAATTCTTAGCAAAAAATCACGATTCATTGCTCTACCTCCGCAAGGATGGCATCGCGAATTTCAGTTAACTGGGTAGATGCAGTTTGAATATCTGACAGTCTACCGTATTTTAACAGATCAAAAACTTCAATTCGAACATCATGCCCTTTTGCTTTTTGTACCAAAGACTGCGCAATTCCCAAATACTGCAAATTATTTGTTAATACCAAATTCCCGCCTTTTTGCATGAAGGATAAAAACATTTTGACTACATTATCTACATAACTGACATCTAATGCATTTTCGGGGGTTTCACATATAAAGGAAGCATTAGTTTTACTTATACCCTTGCTTAATGTAATCACTGACATTCTAAAAGCAATATCCAGGAAAAATCTTTGGGCCTCAGAACAAGTTTCCGGAGCATCGCGATCAACGTCATAAAAACGCGGAACCAAGTAGCTCATGTTAACAAATTTGGCCTTGCTTTTTGTATATGTTAATTCCACTGGTACCCCTATAAATTTTGAAGCTAAGTCTGAGTAGATTTGATATAGCTGCTCATACCGGCTTTGGAAACTTGATATAAAAGTATCATAAATTTCATCTGCTTTTTTAGTAAGCTGGTTAATTTCAGCTTCAAGTTCTTTCTCTTTTTGACATAAATTCACATATTCTTCCGTGATTAGTTCTTCATCGATAAAATCTACATTGTCCGCATCTTCTTCAGCAGCTAGAAAGTCATCTGAGTAATCGTAGTCAAGCTTCGATAGTTGATTTCGAATTGCAGAAATATCTTCTTCAATCTGAGAAAGTTTATTTTTGTTTTGTATAATTTGAACATCTAATTCATTTCTTGCTGCTATCTTTTCGCTTAACTGTGAGTTAAGGGTATCTAAATCCGCATATGTAAAGGAGTTTTTATGATTAGATATTGGTTCACCACATATTAAGCAAACTCCAGATTTGACACGTTCTTGAATAAGCACCTTTAAAGAGTCTGATTTTTGATCGCATGCAGGACAATGTCCTGTTTTTAGAGTTTTGTTAAAAACCAACGCATTTTTTTCATCATGTTCTAGTAAGAGTGCCTGCACATAATCGGATTCCGTTTTGCGTATTTGATCCCCAATTTCGGAAATAGTACGCGCTAGGATAGCTCTGGTTTCTTCATTAGATTTAATTAAGGAGTATATTCGCTGACTATTGTCACTCAGATCCTGAAGCCTTCCCAATAAATCTTTCTTCTTTTTAATATATAAATTATGTGCATTACTAGGACTGCTTTCTGCGGAATCCTCCGGCTTTGGAGTTTTTTGTAAAGCCGCACGTTTTTCTATACGCCCAATATCCCAATGTATTTTTCTCTTATTACTATCCTTTTCCTTTACTAATTGTCGCAATGCTCTGTATTCTTTTTCTACTACTAGTTCATTATTTATAATCATTAATGCTCTAATCTGAGCATCGTAATCCCATAACAACGAACGACGATTTTCAGGCAGATATAACAATCTGTTAACAATGAATGAAAAATCACTTACACTATCATAATTTCCATATTCTATAACAGCTTGTTCAATGGTTATTGCCTTAAAATCGTCTTGACCGTAGGTGGAAACCGTGCATTCAAGAACACGGGTCGAAGTAAACCCGCGTTTAACTCTAATAAAATTTTGGCCAAAAAGGAAATCAACAAGCACAAAAGCATCATCATTAATTCTACCTTTAAAATAATTATGATTCCATCTTTGTGATCGTATTTCTTCTACCTCTGGTTCATCGGTTCCGCCAGTCAAAGCATAAACCAGGCATTGAAGTAGTGTAGTCTTCCCTAATCCATTTCCACCTAGAAGAATATTTAAATTCCCGGATAGATCAATTTGAAAATCATTACTCGTAAATATCTTTCCAAATCCATAAATAGAAAGCCTTTCAATTTTGGGGAAAACTACAGCCATTCCATTACCCCCTTCAAAAAATTCAAATTAATTAAAACTGTGTGTGAAGCTAAGGTTTTATACACATATTGTTCTACATTTTGCCTAATATAGTAATAATCTATAATAGTCTTTCAATTTGATACTTTTGAGCTTGCCCCATTAAAATAGACATAGAAAATGGCGGATTATCTTCTGTTTTCACAGATTTTCAATTTTAGGCTGGGAATGAGGCTTAGCAAATTCTTTCTCATGTTCGACCAAGTATCGAATAAGAGCCGTGGCCGCCCTTGACATGGAGCCTCGCACCCGTGTTGCCAAGGACCAAGGGGCCAGTATCGCTTTGCTTATGGCCCTTGCCAATCAAGGCTAACACGGGCATTCTCCATGTAAAGGGTCTTCGCTTCGCTACGATGAACGGCCACTTACGCTGCTGTTTTAAAGGATTGTTCGTATTCGACTGGCGACATATATCCAAGGGCTGAATGCAGCCGAACCCGGTTGTAAAAGACTTCAATATATTCAAAGATGGCTTGACGGGCTTCAGCTCTTGTTTTAAATCGGGTACCATAAATCAGTTCCCTCTTCAGGGTTCCAAAAAACGATTCCATACAGGCGTTGTCATAACAATTACCTTTGCGGCTCATACTGGCGTTCATTTCGTAGTCCTTTAAAGCTTGCTGGTATTCATGACTGGCATATTGACTCCCGCGGTCTGAGTGATGAATAAGTCCTGCTGATGGCCGATACCGCCAAACTGCCTGTCTGAGAGCATCCAGGACCAACTGGCGAGTCATTGTACTGTCCATAGCCCAGCCCACAATCTTTCTTTGGAACAGGTCTTCAATAGCTGCAAGGTATAACCACCCTTCATCCGTTGCGACATATGTAATATCAGCAACCCAGACCTGATTAGGATGGCTGGCAGTAAAGTTCTGATTAACAATGTTTTCAGCAACCGGATAATGGTGCTTTGAGTTAGTGGTAGCCTTAAATTTTCTCCTTGTCTTGGCGGCTATATCGTTCTCCCGCATCAGGCGGGCCACCCGGTTCCGGCTGCAAGTAATGCCTTGTTTCTTCAAGGTCCTGGTTATTCTCGGACTACCATAAGTACCCCGGGAAATCTGATGAACCTTACGGATCTTTTTAATTAGTTCTTTATTCCGGATTTTTCGCCGGCTTTCCGGCCTTTTCAGCCAAGCATAGTAACCGCTTCGAGAGACTCCAAAAACCTGGCACATCTTCTCCACCCGAAATTTGAAGCGGTGCTGATTAATAAACTTATAAGCTATTTCTGGTGTCTTGCGAAGATGGCCGTGGCCTTTTTTAGAATGGCGTTTTCCTCTGGTAAATCAGCTATCATTTTTTTTAAACGCCTGGTTTCTGCGTCCTCTGGCAGTAGATTGCCGCTGCCTGGAAAAGCGTTTTCCTTATGTTCTTTATACTGACTAACCCATTTGTGCAGGGTGTTCTCATGGATACCGAGTTCTTTGGCCACCGTTGCCACGGATCGCCCCAACTCTACTACCAGGCGGACCGCTTCTTCTTTAAAATGCTTATCGTAACGTTTCATGATGGACACCTCCACTGGTTTTATTGTACCAGCCATTTACCGTGTCCATCAAATCGGGTCAGGTTTACTTTTGCTGACCAGAGGAGGTCTTTGAGCTTACTTTAATTCCCAGTGTTTCGTTATTGATTTTCGCCTATAACAGTTCTCCCTATGTCGTAGATTGTTACATAAGCCACTTCACCAACAAATCGTATGCCATCTGTTGTGTTAACATAGTTGCCCATTGAATCATACATTTCCGCAACTATGCCTTTCTGACTAATAGAAATCAGCTTTCCAATGCTTCTGCTATTCATTGCCATCCTCCCGATTGAACACATCAATAAGCTGATTAACCGGTTGATACTGCGCTTTTATTATCACAGCCACTATATCCTGAGTGGCTATAAAAATTAATCCTATCTCAATTTACTTGCAAAATATTGTTCAATATTCCTAATCTTCGACAATACATTTGGAGTTTCCTGCATACCAACCTAAAATAACCCACAAGTCTGTTATGTCTTGTAAGCGATTATAAATAGATTAAACTCGAAGGAAATCACATTTTGTCAACCTGTTTTATTGCCTTGCTACAACTAGCATGATTATTAATCGAGTAATCAAGGTAGAAATAATAAACTTGCGTATAATACCCCCCAATTTGTCTTAAAACAGACAACGCCCCATTCAACCAGCAGTAAGCATCTACGGGTTGAAGGGGCGGTTTTTATAAATACTTGACCAGGGTTAATTTCCCTTTTCTTTCACATCACACAGTAAAAAGGTTTTCTCTTCCCCCTGAGAGCAGGTAAGATTTAAAGAATCAGATGGATATTACTGTTTTAAAGTTGCTATGAAATCTTCTATTGTATCCGAACTTACTGCTTTACGTACAACTTCTTTAATAGCATCCGGTTCTTTTAGAGCAATCAATCGCTCCCGTAAATCATCTGGGACCGCACCAAATTTTGTCTCAATCAGATCTATAAGCAAATCCAGCCGTCCCTTTAGTTCACCTCTTAATTCACCTCTTTGTTCCCCTCTGGCTTCCCATTCTTCTCGTATACCGTCGAACAGCGGGGAGTTTTCCATTCTGCTCACCTCCAGCACTCTAAGAATTAAATTTTTCGGAAACTTAAGTGATGCCATGACACCCAATGCCAGGTACATCGTGGATCTTTCTTCCTCATTCGGAACTTCAAATTCCAATCGCTGCGCACATTTTTCCAGCACTTTTTCAGGTGATTCATCATGTTTCATAAGAGGTACAAATGGTATTATGCCGATTAACCCCCGGTAAAGGTACTCTGTGCCATATACATCTCTTAGATTAATTTGACGGTAATTAAAGCCTATGACACTGAGGTCCAGACAGTCGAAACTGTACTTCTCCTTTATACCTCTGCCAGTTAGATTTACCACCACAGGATATACGGGTTTCCTATACCGCCGATGGTGAATGGCTGTATATTCCAGCATTCTCAGGGGCATTTCCCGGTCGGGTCTGGTCTGAAATTCAACCAGCATGAGATATTCGTAACCATCTTCAGACACTTTAAAGAGGGCATCCGTCATTCGCTGTAGCGATACTGCCTCTTTGTCCTGCTCTTCAACATACTCTACCGTAATTTCCATGCCACGGACTAAAGTAGCTATATGTTGGGTGTACCGCTGGATTATGGCCTTGATTAAATGATCATATTCGGCCACCGATAATCCTCCCTTGTGTTCATATTATAACAGAAATAACATTTATAGTAACAGGGCTTCAAAGATAACGAGCCTGCTCTGATTTTGCTTCCTTTGCTGCAGCTCATTAGCATATTTCCCAAACAGATCTCTCCTCCCGGACAAGTCCCTTCTCCCGGCGTTGCACGTAGGCAATCAGTTCCTTCCTCAGAGCGCGTATATCGAGTTTGGCATAGCGGCTGGTGGTTTGGATGTCCTGATGTCCCAGGAGCTGGCGGATAATTTCAATATCCACCCCGTCGTTTAGCAGGCTGGTGGCGCAGCTGTGCCTTAGCTGGTGTATTTCGTATTGTAGACCCACTTTTTCACGCAACTGTTCCCAGTAAAAGAGGGCGGTGCGGTAGGACATAGACCGCGCTTTTTTACCGCTGTGAGGGCGAAAAAGCGGGCCGTCAACAAGCTTGCAGTCTTTTATGTAGTCTTTGAGAAGCCCCAGGCAATCCATTTCCGGCAGCAGGGGCACCAGACGGACGCGATCGCCCTTACCCCGAATTATCACAAACTCCTGTCCCTGGGTAAAGTCAATGTTTTCAATTTGGATTCCTAAGGCTTCACTAATCCGCATGCCCGTTTCTAAAAGCATAGTAAATAACAGTCGCTCCCGTGGCGGTAGCCGTTTCATTTCCTGCAGCAGGATGAGCAATTTTTCAGTAGGAATGGACCGGGGCACCCACTCCCCCCATTTAGGGCCGTTCAGACGGGCCAGGGGATTGGCCGGAATGATTTCAAACCTGGTGCACCAGTCCAAGAACTTATTCAGGCTGGCAAAGTTCCTGCCTCTGGTGGATGGGGCTTTTTCAGCCAGGGTCTGCAGGTACTGCCGCAAATGGTCTGTCATTAAATCCTCAATTTCACCGTTGTAATAGCCGGCAAACCGGTTGAGATCGGAGCGATAGTTTCTTATGGTATGCCATGACCTCCCTGCGTTGGAAAGATCGGCGAGGAATTCTTCGATCAGCGCTTTAAAATTAGGGGACACCGGCTTCACCCTCCTTTTGGCGGCGCAGGTGACAAGCCATCTCCCGCCGCAGTACGCTGTGTTCCAGCTGGGCGTAACGGCAGGTAGTGGAAAGCTTTTTGTGGCCCAAAAGCTTCTGAATCGCCTCGATGCTGACGCCGGAATTCAGCAAGTGAGTTGCGCAGCTGTGCCGCAACTGGTGGATGCGGTAGCGTGTGCCGGTTTGCTTTTGCAGTTGGCGCCATAGAATACCGGCATCTTTATATGAAAGTGGCTGACTGACATCACCAGGTTGGGGGAATAGGTAGATTTGGTCCGGATCATATTTGTTCACTTTTTCTCTAAGTAACTCCAGAGACAAAAGACCGGGTACAAGGGGAATTGCCCGTAAGCGGTCGCCTTTGCCACGAACGATGATTTTCTCTTCCCCGGGTGACAGGTCAATATCGTTAAACCGGATGGACAGGGTTTCCCTGATGCGCATACCGGTTTCCAGGAGTAGAGTAAAGAGCAGTCGCACACGTGGTTCAGCTTGTTTTATGGCATCTGCAATAAGCTCCAGGTGCGCCGTTGGGATAGGCCTGGGAGGATAGGCGTGGCACCTGGGAGTTTCCAGCTTGCAGATAGGATTGACGGTGATATATTCGAACCGGTAACACCAGTTCAGGAAGTTCTTCAGATTGGAGAAGTGACGGGCACGGTTGTTGGGACTCCCGCCCACTGAGGCCAGGTAACGGCGAAGTATGCCGGCGTTGATCTCTGAAACAGGACCGCAAAATAACCGTGTAAAATTGTGCAGTGTACAACGGTAGTCGCTGATGGTGCTCTTGGCCAAGCCACAGTTTACCAAGTCGGCCAGAAACTCCTGGATCAAGGGCAGCAAAAGATGAGACATGCTTGGTACTCCTACAGAACTTTTATTTATGGAACATATGTTCGACATGTAGTGGAAATATCCTGCCTGGAGTACCGGAAATTTTTCACTAGTAGCTCTTAGTTGCCCGTCATTAGGATGAATGGTATATCCTCAGAGATTTTAACGGTTCGGAAGAAAATAGCACCTTGGGCAGAATAGGTAATATCAAAGGGTTGCCAACTAAAGAAGATTTGGAGAGAATTAAGGAGAGCGCCAAGAACCTGGCTCTGCGCTTATAATGCCAGGCTTCTATTTATCATTCCATCCTTTGCCAAAACATTTTGGTTTTCAGATTAGCTCTCAGCCTGGTCATGAACACTTGTTTCAAGTGCTTAGCAGGAGATTGCATAAAAACGGATAAAAATTGTAAGCCCAGCGGTAAAATGTCAAGCCCACTTTAAAAAAGAATTGGAAAAAATATTTCATTATGCGAGACAAAAGAATATAACAAACTAAGCCCAGAAAATTACAATATCTGGGTCTGAGAGGGTGGT
>NZ_QFGB01000083.1:0-14202 GCF_004369245.1 Pelotomaculum sp. FP
CGGGCGTCCACTTGGCGTACAGCGTCACGTCGCCGGTCACCGTGTACGGGAAGCTGACCGCCGTTATCCAGGCTTCGTCGACATACCAGCCGTCGAAAACATGGTCTTCCTTCGCCGGATCGGCCGGGGCTTCTATGGTGGCTCCGGAGGCCGCTTTGACGGTGGTATAGGTGGCGCCGTCGCTAACAAAGGTTACGGTGTAAAGGGTTGTTGCTTCATTCATCCTCTGCGTTACCGTGGCGTCGCTGTAGCCGCTCGCCGCGACTGTGACGGTATAGTCGCCGGGCGCTGTAAACACGCCGGCGTCAATATTGATAGCGCCCGCGCTTATTGTGTACTGCCCGCCAGTCAGCGGCGTTGTGTTGACCGTGATCCCGCTGATGGCGCTGCGCCAGGCCTCATCGTCGCTAAAGGCGAGATACACCGCCTGTCCCACGGTGTTACCGGTCGTATCCGCGATCAACACTGGAGGCGTTAATTCACCCGGCCCCGCCGCCACGGTGATGGCGCCGGGAAGGGCGAGAGCGGGGACCACTGCGGCGTTTTCATCGCAAATAACCTGACTTCCCTGGGTGCTTACGGTGATGGGATAGACATCGCCCGCCACCGTGTCTTTAACATGAAATGTGAGTGTAAACAGCGTGCCTTCGGTCGCCGTGGTGTTGTAGAGATCATCCCAGGTTACGGTGTTGCCGGCAATGTTCTTTGTAAATGCCCCATCCTCCGAAGTGAGTATATCGCCTTTGGCGATGTCCGTTAATTCCAGGGCCCCGGCATCATAGCCGATGGTAAAGGCAAAGGCGGCAAAGCCGGGGTTGTTAGCGATGGTGACGGGCACCGTCACCGTGGCGCCGGGGGCGGCGCTGGCACTGCCTGTTGCGACCGTGGTATAGGCTTCGTCAGAGCTCACCGTGATCGTGGCTTTGTAGTTGTAGTGGGCATCAACATGGTTCGGCGCTACATCCCAATGGGTCAAGACCGTCTCATCGTCTCCGGCAGCATACTGATCGATCGACCAGCCAAGCTTATAGCCGGGATTGGCAGTGAAACCCAAAGTTAATCTGCTCCGTGCGGGATCAATGTAAAAGATGCCGCCGGCTCTTACCGCCGCAGTCGTCTCAAATCCAAATTCACTGAAATATGTGGAGACATCCCCCAAAGAGGGAAGCTCGTCGGTCAGGCCGGTGACGGCGCACTCAAAGGTATAGCAGACGTTGAGCTTGGCGGAGCAGGTTGGAGCAACCCCGCCGCCGGTGCTGTTAACGGTGATCGTATCCGTATAGGCGCCGGCGCTCAACCCTGCCTTGGGCGTTACCTCAAAGGTAGCGGTCGCACCGGCGGCCAACTCGGTGGCGGGAAGCGCGCCCACCGTGAAATTCGCGGTGCTTTCCGGCTGGGTGAGGGTGACGGCCGCATCGCTGGTATTGGTCACGGTGACAGTCTGTGCTGCAGGCGGCGTGGTGTAGCCCGCCCTCACAGGTCCAAAGTCAAGGCTCTCTGTTACGGAGATGGCAGGCGCGTCTTCGGCAACGATCACCTGGCCGTTGGAGAGCTCGAGGTGGTAATTTTCATTGACCAAATTCAGCTTGGCTACATCTGCGGGGGTTAGCGTATACCCGTCTGCGGCTGTGATATTGGTTGCTGTACCCGCAGAAACAGTATCAGCCGACAACAAAATGTTAATAGAGCTGCTCAAAGGGCCCGCAATTTTAATAGTATAGTAATTGTTAGCAACTACAATATTACCCGTAACATTAACGTTACTGTTGACGATAAGATTTGCTAGCCTGTTACCCGTGGCGGTACCATCTAGGGAAATAGCAGGCCCATAAGTATTTATCAGCGTAGTATTTGCGCCTAAGGTTAGTGTCGTCTCCCGACCCACCTCAATAATTCCTTTAGTTGTGGAATTTACGGCTGGAGACTGGTTTTCAATGATTATATCCGACAAAGAAAGCGAACCCGTCAAAACATTAACTGCACTCTTAGGTGAATTCGTAGGAGTGAAGCTATTATCTACAACGAACTTCGAATTATTATATCCCGACAATGACCAAGCTTCTGCACCACTGATTCTTAAATATTTAGTGCCGTTCAACGCGATATTGTCCCCGTCGTTAATAAGGGCTTTTGCGGCACTGAAGGAACCTACAGGGTCTGATTGCGTTCCTTCGGTTCCGTTTCCACTATATTGCAGGTATACGGTATTACCCGCCGCCCTAACGGCGGCGGGTAATACCAAGCATACCAAAACAATCAGTATTGCGCAGGATGTTATTGTTTGTTTTGCTTTATGCATATTCACTTTCCAATTATCCTTTCTTTATTCCAGCCAAATTTCTTCATAACCTTCATTGTATTCAAAACTGTGTCCACCCCCGTAATAGGTGAAATAGCCAGTCAAATCCTGGGTGACTCCCGTTGCTACAACTGTGCCACTGCTAGTGTCAGCGCAGTTGACTTTCAAGGAACTGGCGGGGACATACGTAGCGAAATTACCTGCATTTCCGACGGTGATACTCCTACCGGAATCAAGAAAGATATAATCGCCGGTACCGAAGGAAATGGCGGAGGTCGGCGAAATCGTGAGTGTACCGCCAGAGGACGGGCCGGTGCTCAATACAGCAATGCCGTTGCCGCCCAGGACGGAAGTATTGCCGGAGACCGTACCGCCGTTCATGGTAACGGAGCCGGTAAGTACACGGATGGCGGCGCCCTTGTTCATGGTTTTGTTGTTTTGCAGGGTCACGCCGGAACCGATGGTTACGCTGCCGCCTTCAACATTGATCAATGAAGCGTTGCCGGTGGTGGTCGAGTTGCCGTCGAGGGTGATAGTGCCCAGCGTCAACGAGCCGCTTTGAACGTCAAACAACGGGCCGTCATATACATAGCTGCGCGCAATCGTTTTGCCGCTGAGGCCTGATCCATAACTGTTGTAATCGCTGACAGGGATAGCGCTTTGAACACAGAGGTATGATTCGTAGACCGCTGCCGAGACTGCCGTTTCGAAGGAATTATACGGATTTGCAAAGGAACCGTCGCCACCGGCGGGAGCAGCGCTGTTATAATACACGGCTGAGCCGGCATAGGCGCTGTCGCTGCCGGTGCGCGAGGCGCCTGTCGGATAAGTGGAGAGGTCGGCCGGCGCAGTCGCGGGGAAAGTAAGGGCAGGATAGCTGCCGGACGTGCAGGTGAAGGCGTTGTCAAGATCTTCACTCCAGGGAGGTTCTTGGTTGATGTAATAGGAGATGTAGTAACCATTATATTGGGCCGTACTTTGCAATTGAGCGGCGCTCAGGTCATCCACATTGGTGGCGCTGTAGCTGGTTAATTGGCCGACATTGGTTATGGTGTCGATCCAGAAACAATTGTCCATTGACGTGGCGGATTCGGGCACACAGAGGGCGCCGTCGTAGTTAGGATTAGACGAGGCGTTTGCAAGAGAGCCACGATTGAGGCAATTGGCCATTTTGGCGTCGGCCGTTCCGTAACTGCTCAAAATGCCGACGATGCCGCCCATGCGGATGCCGTCAGCACCGATTGGGGCGCTAACCTGGGCATTGTTGAGGCAATTGCTGACATAAGCCTCGCAATAGCCAATGACGCCGCCACAGAAGGATTTATACGCGGTGCTGGCGCTGGTGACGGCACCCGTGTTCTGACAGTTGTCAACGTAAATCCTGCCGGATGCATTGGGGCAATAGGCGCCTCCGATGACGCCGCCCAGACGCTTGTTAGCCGATACGGTTTCAGTGTTTTGGCAGTATTGGACGAGAACCGGCGTGCCGCTGGTCTGCGTATTCTCAACAATACCAATGACGCCGCCAACATTAGAGGCATTAGAGGCGCTAATTGACACATCGCTTGTGCAGCAGACAACGCTGCTGTTGGTGTAGCCGATGACGCCGCCGATGGCGTTAATGCTGCTGGATGTGCTGATGGAACCTTCCACCGTCAGATTGCCGACGATGCCGCCGTTCACATACCCGAACAGTCCAACGCCGCTGGTGCTGGCGCTGGTAATGCTCAAACCGCTGATGGTATGGCCCCGTCCGTCAAAGACACCCGAGAAATACATTGTTCCGCTGGGGACGCCGGTGGTGCCGTTCCAACCACCAATTGGCGTCCAAGCGCCGGAGAGGGTGATGTCATTCGCCAGATAGAACGTACTGCCCGCGTAGTTTGTGCTGTTGTTGACATTAGTAGCCAGTGTGGCAAGGTCTGATGCCGAGTCGATGATGTATTCGCCCTGGGTGGTTTGGCCGGTGTAGTTTACGGCAGTTTCATAACTTGCCGATGCGCTCATAGGCAGGGCGAGGCATAACAGCAAAGCCAGGGACAACAATAGTAATAAAGAACGTTTCTTATTCATTGTTTTAGCTCCTTTCTTAATTTTTTTATTATTGTTTGCGAACCGTATCAGGTAACCATTCAAGTTTCAACTACCCTCCTTTTCCGCTCCTTCCAATACGGGAGGCATGGCCGTTTCCCGCCATACCCCGGCTCAGCGCCATGGCTCGCACTTTAGGCGGCTGAGTTTCAGAGCCATTTTTATTTTAAAAACCGCGGCGGTCTTAAACTCAGGATTAATCCAATGATGTAGACGATACCCCCTTTGCAATGCTCCTGATATGGCTTTCCTTGCCAATCACGGTAGGCGTGGCTGTTTCCGGCCATACCCTTTGTGGGCGGCTTTTACCGCCGGACCCGCTGTCATCGCTTGCCGCCTTAGGCTCTGCGGGCTTCGGAGCACTGGTCCGATGTTGGGGAACTTATCTTAAACCTGTTCATCCTGTCAGCCTGTCCGGCGGGACAAAAACGAACACCGGGTTTTCCGGATATATTTACCTGGGCAGATTACAACGGGCGCTTTTTTTGTTGGGGCATGGCCAGCTGTGAAATTATGCTTGACATGATGATGGAACAACCGGTCAACCAGAAGATATTTTGAAGGGATATGCTACATCAGAAGAGGAGGAATTCTTGCATGAACAAGCGACAGATAGCATTCAAATAAAACTTGTAAGTTTATCCAGCTCTATTTTACAACAGAATTAATTCTGTTACAATGTCTAAACTCAACAAAAATTAACAAAACATATGTTGATTTTTTTGTATATACTTACAAAAAACAATAAAACATTATATAACATTATGTAACATAACATTATTAAAGGCGGCCAAAAATTTACCTCAAACAACCTACGAAGTAATATTACCTATTTCGCTGAATTTTACGGTTATGTACGTGAGTCTACCTGGGGGCTGTGCAAAATTCCGTAATACCGGGTCAATGAAACCACAAATACCCTACATAGCCTGCTTTCTTCCGATCCGTTTCATGCGCCGGCGGCGATAACGATTATTACTTGTTGCCTGACTTGCCCTGAAAAACAAAAAAAAACGCGTTCTCCGCACTTCAAAGAAACGATCTCCGGATTTCCCGGAAAGAAGCGTACCCGCCGGACTGAAATACAAACAGGTCATGTTTCCCCAGCAGCATCCAAGACAGCTTCCTGATGAAAAAGTGCAAAAAGTCAGCGCTTTATTGAGATAAGGATTATCGGGTTCAATTTACTCTACGTATGTGATTTGTATACCCTTCTCTTTGGAAAGGGTACTGGCCAGGCTGGCCATATTTATTAAATTATCAACAGCAGTAGTAAGATAAGAGTCTGATGTACCGACCCTATGTCCTCTTGCTATACCGGCAACAATGGTTATCGGTACTCCACGCTCTTTTGTTGATACTTCTATTTTGTTAATTATCTTAATGGCCCATTCTCTAGAGCATTCAATATCTTCCGTGGTAACCGCCATAAATTCATCACCGGCATAACGCCCGGGAAAGTAAACACCATTTTCCGTACTTTCCGAAAGTAATCTTCCTATAATCTTCAGGCAGGTGTCTCCCCTGACGTGACCGTATTTTTTATTGATATCTCCGAAATTATTGATATCGAAGAAGATAATTGTTGCTTCCTTCCCATATTTAATAATATTTTCCACAAGGTACCTTAAATAAATTGTTTTTTTAAGGCCGGTTAACGTATCTTCATGCTTACTTGCCTCAGTCAGAAGGGTTTTTTTAGTGACAATCCCTACTAGTTTGCCGTTCTCTATTACAGGCAACCTTTCAACCTTTTTTTCTTCTATTAGATTAATTGCATCCCAAAGTGAAGTGTTTGGACAAATACATACCGGATTTTTGGACATAGCGTCTGCCACAATACGGTTCATATGAGAACGCCGGGTATCTCTTGAGGTAATAATTCCACACAGTTTACCGTCCTCCAAAACCGGAAGTCCGCCAACACAGTTTTTTTCCATTAATAAGACGGCTTGTGCGACACTGTCCAGAATATCAACCGTAATGACAGGGGTCCTCATATAATTAGAAATGCCGGACATCAGAGTTCCACCTCTAGATTAATTGCAAGTACAATGTCAACATGCGCTTTTAATAAAGTCGTTTCAGATGCGACCTTATTTGCTTCACCTAAAATAATATCCAGTAATCTTTCATTACTGATCATTCTTGATAGTGACTTGCGGACAACTACCGCTTCCAGAGGCCCTTCTTCAATAATATTTATTTCGTACTGACCAGGACACATTAAATCTACCGTTCTCTTTACAGCTTCCGGGCCTATGGGAGCCCTCCTCCCGATCAGCAACACATCCTGAATTGGTGGAATCTCAAACTCGCTTATTTTCATTGAAAATAGTGCTTTTCTTCCGGGAGCAACAGTTTCAGTATGCAAGTTGCAAACACCCCCTTTCTCTTATTTTTAAACAAAGTATTTAATTCCTTCATCAACTTATTAAGCTCGTTTAGCAAAAGGACATACCCCTTCCTGAGCTGTTCTAGAAAAGGGCGTAAAAAAAAAGAAATTACCAGACCATTTCTTGCAACCAGACAATCACCTCAGCCAAAACTGATAGAGACTCATAGCTTTGCGTCCCACCCTTTCGGAGTAGACTGTCCTTAAAAAACAGTTGGTATATTATTCCGAAAATATTTAGTAAATTATACAACTATGTATATACTTTTATCAACAGTCCTGAATCGAAATTGTCTTCGGGCCTGTCGCTTAGCGCAGATAAACGCATCCTCATTAAAAACGTCATAGAACTTTGTGGAGCGATTTATCAATAATCAGCCGGTACCCACAGGAAGGGGATTATCCCCCCTCCTCGGCCCGGATCTCTTTCGTTAAGTCTATTAATTTAATTGCGCTATTTTATCAAGCAAATCTTTAGCCTCTTTATCTTCACTCAGGTCATAGACCAATCCCAGGCAATACCTTGCCATATCGAACTGCTTATCTTCAAAAGCCTTTTTGCCCAGCGCTGCCGCGATTCCCAGCACGGGCTCGCTGGCGCCGACCTGGATGAAGTGCTCCTGTATGGTTTTAAGCACCGCCTCTTGGTCAGGCGGCTCTACTTTTTTGCCGGTTTTTTGAGAAATATAGAACAGTTCGGAGGCCACCGCATCGTTTTTTTCAAAATCGCTGCTCAAATGGTACATGTTGACGGCATCAGTATAGTTTTCTTTTTCAATAAAATAGAAGCCCATATTTCGGTAACACCTGGCTATCTCTTTTTTGGTAGTGGCAAAGGATAGCGCCTGCCTGGTCAAATTAAGATATTCATCAAGATCACCGGTCAGCTTATGGGCTTCTGCCAGCTGAAAATATGCATATAAATTTACCGGGTTGCACCTGACCGCCTGGTTCAGCGCCTGTATGGCAGCCTTCATATTGTGTTCCTGCATATAAAGGAATCCGCGGATGATATACATATCACTGAAATCATAGGGCGCCGGTTTAAAGTTTTTCGTTGGCTTGAAAAAATGCTGATAAAGATATGCTTGAAACATGTTTTTAAAGCTAAAATAATCATTCTCTTGATCTGCCTCAAGAAAGTCCTCACAGAACCGGATCAAAGAGTCCATCATGACTGTGGCTTTTTGATATTGTTTTGTTGAAACCAGGTATCTAACCTCATCATACAATACGTCTATGCGCTTACCATCTTTGTAGAAATCTGATGCGACCGGTACCTTCTGCTCTTCAGGCAAAGTATCGTACAGGAGCCTTCCTATGGCGCGCAAAATATCCTTTGACAGCTCATGAGACTTGTAGATATCAGCCTGTTCCCTTAAATATGGTACATCTTTTTCACTGTTTCCGGTCAACCCGCTGGTGATCCTGGCAAGTATCTTTTCGTATTCCATGACTGACCTCCAAAGTTAAGTTGTCGACGATTGACTAGCCTGTTGCCTTTCTTATTCAGATATTCGTCTAAAAAAACTCAAAACCTCCACTGTGTTATTTTAAATTTAGAAACTGGACTTACACCTTGCTAAAACAAAAAAAATACGGGTTTGAGCAATCCAGAGCAGTAAGGCCATTCACCCCGGCACCCGGGCCTTACTGCAGTTTTTACTCCTCAAGGGATGTAACAGATTCAGGGGAGTATTCCTTCTTTAATAGCCTTTTCCTTTTGGCTTTTTCCTGGCGTTCCTCGTACAGTTCCCGGATCCACTCGTGGACCGGAGCCTTCCACCGCTGTGTCTTATTAGGAATGTTTTCGATCAGTTTTCTGGGGTTTAATCCCATCTCTTTCGCCATTCGGACCGTTTCCACGTTAAGACGGCATTTCTTTTTTGCTTCTGCCCATTCGACATCCTTTTTATTATTGACCACTACAAATCAGCGCTCCCATGGTAAATTATTTATACTTGATTTCATTATCCTCACACCATTCAATTGCGATTTGTTTGATCGCTTCGTCCCGATACTTGTACCAATCATCCTCGATATGATATCTGTGAATATTGTCTTTGAACCTTCGGAAAGCACCGCTTCCTATAATTGAACTGCACATAATATTTTGCAGTTTATCGTCATCGATAGACAGGCAAAAGCTTTCCATAATGTTATACTCATGGATATCAAATTCTGTTGGTAAGGAAATGTAATAGTCTTCTTCCAATATTTCCTGGGCTATCACTATATTTTCACGCTGCCAATCAGGAAATTTCTCAAGTGACTTATCTTCTTCCGCCGCCCGGAACTCTTCATCAGTAATTGATACCACTTCTCCAGTTTTCAAGTTTAAAAAAGATCTCATCTGGTCAGATTGGAACTCCATTCCTCGAATTATTTCGTCTAAGTTGACAACAATAGCCATATAATCCACCTCGCTATAGGTTGTGACACAAGATTGAAAGAAATAGAATACTAACTTATTTATTCAAAATCAATGTCTTGCATACGAAAGAGCTTAGCAGCATTAAAAATTTGCAGAATAAATACTTTCTCCTTACGAACCGTATAAACCAGACGATAATTTTTGTGGATTATCTCCCGGATTTGGGAATGCCCTACTTCCGGTACTATCCTGCCCCTATCCGGGAAATCCGGTATACTCCGGCATACGGCGAGAAACTCATCCGCAAACCTAATCGCATTTTCCATGCTATCCCGGGCAATATACTCCGTTATCTCCTGGATATCCAAAGCAGCCTGTTTAGTAAGAAAAAACCTTTTCTGAAACATTTGCTATTTACCATCAGCCATTCTGCTTTTTAAGCCCTGGAAAAAATCTTCCCCTTCTACAACTTGCCCGGACTCAGTGTCCCGCAATCCCGCCACAAGTCCCTTCATAAAGCGCAACTCCTCCAATTTTCGCTGGTACTCTTCCACAGACTCAAGCACGGCGGCGGGCCGGCCATGCTGCGTCAAAATAATCGTACGGCGGTTTTTCTTTAACCTTTCAAGAATTTCAGAAGTATTGGCGCGGAATTCGGTAACTGGCTGAATATCAGTAGTCAAATCCAGGGTTTCCATAAGATTGCCTCCAAAGTCTTTTTAAAATAATTATAAAGGACATTTAAAAGACCTGCAACAATCCCTCTTTTGTTGTTACGGGTTGATATTATTTGCCGGCAAGACCATATCAGTGGGATACCATAGCAATTTAAAGAACTCATTAACCCGATAGTATGAAATGGAGATAATAATTTTCCTGCAAACTACACCAAATGATGAAATAATTATTTTCAATACCATAAATGCCTCCAAAATGTGTTGTCATTTCGGAGGCATTTTTATTGTTTTTTAAAATTTGAACCCATGTTGTGAACCAGTGAGCACAAAATCATTTTTACAGATAACATTGCCCCTTGTCCTGGCTCGATGGACGGGTACCCTCAGGGGGAGGCTCATGCTTTTTAACGTATGTATCAATGATTTTTACTTCTGTTTTTTTATCGTTTTTTTCGTCCATAGAAATCACCAGTAAGTATTTCTTCCCAAATCAGCTGCTAATTATTCAATGGTATTTCGGTGATCTCTACCAGGTTATACGCATCGAGGTTTACAACCACACCGGTATCCTCTCCTAAACTTAGCTTCTCGTTCCGCTCCGAGTCCAGATATACCACATTTTTAAGGTATACCTCCCGGGGGCTGGTACCCACTGAATCCATGTCCAGGTATCCTTCCAGGTAGGTGTTACTGTCGATCCGGATCGTAAGCCAGTAACCGCTGCTGGCTATCTCCCTTGAAAACAACCGAAAGAAGATATTGGGCGGTTCAACAGCTTTTCCGAAGCGTCGTAAAAACTTGTCAAGCATGTTGCTGCGGTAAAACTTGGAATAAGCCAACCCCCACGAAATACTAACAGCAGCAACCGCTAATACGGATAATAACGGAGTCCAGTTATTTTTCAACGCCAATCTTTTTAACGCCTGGATATTAACTGCATCAGCCCCCAAAAACAAAACAATCAAGGGGTAGATTATCACGTAAATAGCCATCGAATGGAGCAGGCTTTGGTACAACTCCAACTGACGGCTATCCGGCTTTTTCCCCCTTGACACCATTGAGTTAAATACTAGCTGTGACAGCAGACCGGGTATTACCAGCAACAGGCTAAAAAATAAAGAATCCAGCTTAATCTCCGACATGTTTTTATCCGGCTGCTTTAGCAGTCTTTTTGGGGTCAGAAACTATCCCTTCAGGCGATTTTTTTAAACTTGGACGGGACGCCTCTACCGTCTGCTTGCTCTTAGCAGGGTGTTTTTTGACATAGGTCTCAATAATTCTGATAGAATTTCTTTCAACCTGATCCATAAAAACACCTCCTTTAGTTAATATTACCTTTAAAGAAGGCTAAAATCAACCATTATTGTAAGGTAGAAGTCTTCTTCTAACCGTCCTTTTCCAAGAAATATGAATAACCAGGTACCAGGACTAAAGCGTCATCACTGGCATGTCCAACAAAGATGTTCACCATTTCCATAAAGGCCTTATTAATTAGCCCCAACATCAACAATGGCTAATGCTTCGGTCAGCGTTGTTCATGGTAACCAATATGTAAAGATTTTCAGGCAGACACAGTTCGACGGCGAATTATTACAGTGGCTGGCCGCCGAAACCATATCACACTGGCTGCAACAACTGCCATGCTCAGTCTAATTATGTAGAGTGCCCGGTTTATTTGCGTATACTCATACTAGAGAGTCCTGATTTCATAACCATCTTCCTTATTAGTGTGTTGTACATAAAAGGTGATTTTAAATTCTTCTGAAATATGTTTAGTCTCAGACCTTTGGTGTTTTTATGATACTCAGATATAGGGCTTTCTGAATTGGCATCTATACTATCGGCTAAGGCAATCGCGCTCCTGAACGCGTAACTAAGGCCCTCTGCCGATGTGGGACTAATCCAGCCTGCCGCTTCACCAATTAATAATACGTTGTCTCTCCCGATAAATATTTGTTTTGCATTTTGCGGTCTTAACAGGAAAGCTCCATTCTTTTTATTGCTTTCGTTAAGCTCAAAACCGAGATTAATCATTCTTTTTTTGAGCAAATCAAACTTCCGGCTTACGTTCTCTTTTGGTGTAATGGCAGCTCCAACGATGAGAAAATTATCTTTCGGGATGGACCAGGAATAAAAATCCGATATGTCATTATCAAATATCGCTGAGTAATACGGTTGATTCTGCTTTACCGAAAACCATTCCTGCACGGTTATATACGTCTTTTGAAAAGTGCTGCCTGTTAATTGCCTCCGCAACAGGGAGTTGGCGCCGTCAGCTCCCACCAGGAATTTGGTTTTTTCAGTGTATCTCTTTCCGTCAAATTGAAAACTGATATCGATTTTTCTCCCATCCATTTCATAGGACTTGAATAACACCCCGCAACGGATATCAACAGTTGATGGGATAAGGGACACAAGCCAGCTGTCAAACTTCTCCCTGTCAATATTTATATAATGCCTTTGGTAATATCTCTCCATCTTATTCTGAACGTCAATTGTTCTCACGGTAAATAGCTGTGGGCCGACCAATACTTCTCCAGGGACTCCCAAACCAAGTTTCCCCAGCATACGTTGAGCATCCGGAGCGATTAGTCCGCCGCAACATTTCTCGAAAGAACCTTCTCTTGGAGATATCAGCTCGCGCCGGTCCAGCACCAGTACTTTATACTTGCTGCCAAGAAGTCTTGCTAAAGTAGCGCCGGCAGGTCCGGCTCCAATTATCGTAATGTCATACATTTTTTTGCTCCTCGTCTTGCTAAAGAGAATGCTCTCCTCACCTCATGGATGAATATTAAAAATTTCACCTTTTGGATTGAATTTAGCTTCTGCATCCAGCTTGACAATATCATACACAGGTATTGTATTATTCAACCTCTTTAAATCCTTAGACGCCACATCATCTTCACTACCAACTATGACAGCAACATCTACAATTAAAACAGAAAATCTATCACTTACCTTCCTGCTTTTGTCTTGTCGCTATCCAAAAGCATTCTTACAGCCTCGTCTATATATTGCACGCCTACCTTTTTTGCTCCAGCATCAAAATAACATCACGTATAAGGGTTGCCGTTTGTTCAATTTTTCGGTTGTCCAGGATATCCGGGGTGTCGTTTTCGGTGTGAGTAATCTTACCTAAAAGCCCCATAACCTCATTACTTGTAAAAGCCAGGGTCGTAATTCCCAGCGGCCAGAAAAAGCCGTGGTCGCTTTCGTAAAACTGCCCGCTAACAAAGTCTCCATACCTTTTGGCTGTATTCATTATGTTATCCTGCAGTTTTTCGGGGCATCCGAAAAAGGTTATGGAGGTTTGTGTTTCTTTAAATCCTATGCCATCAATGTTAATCGCCGCGGCAATGTTTTGCGGCGGATATTCCTTGGTGTATAAAGCGTCTCCCGGAAACCAGCTATCTTCGCCGCCGTAGGCCACAAATTCTATATTGTGTTTGGCTTCCACCTGTTTTAGATACCGGCCGATTAACAGCAAGGCCGAAATACCGGCAGCGTTGTCCATAGCTCCCGGCGTGGCGGGATTTGTATCATAATGGGCGCAGATCACAATTTTTTTACCACTATTGCCGGGCCGCCGTCCAATCACGTTGGAACCGTAGCTTTCTCTTCTGGCGCTGACTATTTTGAGCCTGCCCTTGAGGCCGGCATTTTGTACCACGAACAGCCCGTCCTGCCTGGATACCGTAACGGACGGAATGGATAATTCACTGTCTTCAAGCAGTACCGGGCGGGGTCTGTCATAGTGGTTTACGGTAATAATCGCGCCGGGTTTCATATTTTCCAGGAGTTCCATAAAGCGGTCCTGGCTTTCAACCACGTAATAACGGCGGTCAAAGTTCTTGGGCAAAAAACTGGAAGAAGCTATATCTCCATATACAACCGCAATATTATTTGTCACATCAAGACGGCTGAGATCTTCGATTGACGAAACCGGAACCAGTTTGGCTTCCACATCACATGAAGGCGAGAAAGTATTCACCGCCGCAGGTACCCTTTTTCCCCCCACTGTCAATTCGCTGTAAAAATCCCGCCAATCAGGACAAGGGTATTTCTGTAAAACCACATCAAACCCCGCCATTTTCATTTCCCCGGCAATGAAATCCGCTGCCGCCAGGTGCGCTAAAGAACCGGCGGGACGTGCCCCGATCTCAACAGACAGCCTGTTAATGCAATGTTCCACATACCCTTTCTGATTGAAATTGGCCATAAAAAAACCCTCCTTGTACCCAATGTCATTAAGATAAGGCCAAGGCCATACCCGCAGCACAAAAGAGCAGAGTATCAAAAGGTACCCTGCTTTTTTTCGTTAAAAAATTGGAGAAATTTCAGAAAAACACTTGACAAAACGTAAAAA
>NZ_QFGB01000084.1:0-13725 GCF_004369245.1 Pelotomaculum sp. FP
AGCCGACCTTCCCGGCGATTACCAACGCGATCTACGACGCTATCGGTGTAAGGTTCTACGAAGTGCCGATTACTCCGGAAATGATCCTCAAGGCCTTAAAAGAAAAGAAAGAAAAAGAAGCTGGCTGCTAGCTGTGATCTCCTGCGGAGCTTAGTGGATGACGTACCATACGCCGGTTTATTCTATACCGGCGTATGGTAGAAAAATCGAAGATATTTTCAATGTTAACATAGGTTAACGAAAATAATCTAAAGGAGAATGATGAGTATGGCGAAAGTTATCACTGCGGCAGAGGCTGCGGAACTCTTTAAGGACGGCGATTGGGTGGCGTCATCTTCTTTCGGTCTGGCTGGTTGGGCCGAAGAAATCGCCCTGGCTCTTGAAGAGCGGTTCTTAAAAACCGGACATCCCAGGGATCTGACGCATATCCACGCCGGCGGCGCAGGCAACTTCCAGGGCAGAGGCGGCGGCCACTGGGCCCACGAGGGAATGACCAAAAGATACATCATTTCACATGCCGGCTCGGAACCCCAGGTTATGGATCATATCGCCAGTAATACATGTTTAGCTTATAATTTCCCGCTCGGAGTTATTTTGCAATGTTACAATGATATCGCCAGAAGAGGCCCCGGCGTTTTCAGTAAGGCAGGGTTGAGGACCTTCATCGACCCGCGCATGGACGGCGGTGCTTTCAATCAAAAAACCCGTGACGAATGGGAAAAACTCATTGAAGTCAAGGAACTGGACGGGGAAGAATGGCTGTGGTATAAACCTTTCCCTGTTAATGTAGCGTTCTTGAGAGCTACCTCGTCAGACGAACACGGCAATATCACGTGTGAAAAGGAAGGCCCGAACCTGGAACTGCTGTCGATAGCCCAGGCGGCCAAAGCATGTGGCGGTATCGTTATCGTTCAGGTGGAGAGAATAGTCAAGAATGGGACAATGCATCCCAAACACGTCAAAGTTCCGTGCACCATTGTAGACTATGTTGTAGTTGCAGAAAAACCTCAAATGCAGACCATGGTTACGGTATATAACCCTTCATTCTCAGGCGAAGTAAAAGTGCCCATGAAAAGTATTCCTCCCATGCCCATGAGTTCGGACAAACTTATTTGCCGGCGGGCAGCCATGGAAGTGCGCCCGGGCGCGATCAGCCTGGGTATCGGCATCCCGCAAGGTGTAGCCAGTATCATTGCCGAGGAAAAAGCCGATAGCCAAGTCATCCTTATGTCCGAGTCCGGCAGCATCGGCGGCATCCCTGGTGTGGGTGGAGATTTTGGAAGCCACTGGAACGCTGAAGCATCGACTGAGCAGCCTGCCCATTTCAATTATTATGACGGCGGCGGCCTTGACATCGCTGTATTTGGTCTGGCTGAAACGGATCCGGAAGGCAACTGCAACGCCAGCGTGTTCAACGGCAAGGTTTTTGGGGTCGGCGGCTTCATTAACGTTGCCACGAACGCTAAAAAGACGATTATGGCGGGCACATTCACTGCCGGCGGACTGAAAGTCAAGGCTGGAGACGGCAAACTGACCATCGAAAAGGAAGGCCAGTTTAAGAAATTCCTGAACCAGGTTGCGCAAATTTCCTTCAGCGGGCCATATGCCAGGGGAATAGGCCAGGAAGTCATGTTTATTACCGAGCGGGCTGTCTTTGAACTTACCCATGACGGGTTTGTATTAACTGAAATCGCGCCTGGCATTGATTTGCAAAAAGATGTGCTGGACCAAATGGAATTTAAACCGATCATTTCACCGGAGCTGAAACTGATGGATGCCGGGATTTTCAGTGAAGTATTCGGCGAAGGTAAATTAAAGAAGATCATTGAAGGATAATGTTCTTTGCTTTTTGCCTGAGTGAAAAGTGCTTTCGTTGAATTGAATCAAAGGCCGTTATCGAAACGCAGCATAGGCACTTGACATGGAGAACACCAGGCTAGGCCTTCAAACGGGAGGGCGCTCCATGTCAAGAACGCCATATTGAAATGCTGTGGGTAATCTCATAATTATCACTGCAAAGTAAAACCGGTATATTCTATGCCTTTATATGTAATGCTGCTGTGTTGTTGCTGATATATACCCGAACGCAGGGATCCTGACTTCTGTCTGAAACACGCAATGACCAGGTTGGGGTCTAATCCATAATGATGATATGCAATGACGTGGAGATATGTGCTTTAGTGAAGGCAGTGTGTCAGTTGCCTCTTGATTCATGAATACAAGACCCAACTGCTTGGAGAACTATGCGCCGGGAGGTTGGTATCAGACTTACAGTAAAGGAATTCGGAGCTTGGTGTTTCTCCTCACAAATGGGTATTTATGCTTACGGTGTTCTCAAAGAGGTTCTTCGATACCATACCAAGTCCTGCCCAATATAGCGAAGAACCACAAGGGAATTCAGAACGTTTGCATGAATATAGGAATCCTGTTTCCGTGCTAAATTTAGAAAAATAAGGAGAGAGATGTTAATTGGCAAAAGTAATTACTGTTAAAGAAGCCGCAGAACTGTTCGTTGATGGGGACATTATTCTAGGCGCCTCTTTCGGGATGAGTGGTTGGCCGGAAGAAATCGGTCAGGCCATCGAGAAACGTTTCCTGGAGACAGGTCATCCCCGTGATATGGTTCATATTCATGCTGCAGGCTGCATACCGGCAGACTGCTTCGCCCATGAAGGCATGTTAAAATGGGATATTTCTTCGCACGAAAGCACTACTCCCAAAATCGCCAAGCTAATCCAGGATGATAAATTACCCGCATGGTATATGCCACTGGGAACGATGCTGCAGATGTACAGGGAGCAAGGCAGAGGCATGCCGGGTGTCATGTCAAAGGTTGGCCTTGGTACTTTCATGGACGAACGTGTTGACGCAGGGTGCTTAAATCCCAGCTCAAAGAAGATTACAGAGGAATTAACGGCTCAAAATAAACAATTTATTAAGTACATTCCTGATTTTGACGGAGAAGAGTATCTTTACTACAGAGGATTGCCTTATACAAAGGGTATATTCAGAGCTACTACAGCTGACGAAAACGGTAACGTTACGGCTGAGAATGAAGTTTACAACCTCGAATTATCAACAGTTGCCCGTGCTGTAAAAGCTTATGGCGGAAAAGTAATTGTTCAGGTTGAGCGTATTGCCAGGGCAGGGTCCCTGGATCCTAAAATGGTTAAAGTTGCCCGTAATTTAGTAGACTATATCGTAGTGGCCGAACATCCCGAAGACATTGTCCATGGCTTATGGCCCCACGGCAAGCAAAACATTACTTACTGGCACGGCCTTTCAGGAAGAATCAAAGTTCCTCTAAGCGACAGCTTAAAGCCTATGCCTCTTGACCCCAAGAAAGTAATGGTAAGAAGAGCCTGTATGGAAGCCCAGGCCGGTTGGATGTGTAACTTTGGTATTGGCCTGCCTACCTTCTGCGGCAGCGTAATGGCTGAAGAAGGCGTTATGGATGAAATCACCATGATTTCCGAATCCGGTTCTGTTGGCGGCGTGCCGGGTGGCGGCCCTGACTTTGGGGGCCATTGGAATGTCGAAGCTTCTGTAGACCAGGGCGAGCATTTCGATTGGTTTGACGGAACAGGTTTGGACTTCGGTGTATTCGGATTATCCGAAGCGCAGGAAGACGGTTCAATCAACACTTCATTCCTAAACGGCGTAACTCTCGGGGTAGGCGGATTTGCCAACATAACTGCAGGCGCTAATACTGCTCTGTTCATCGGTACTTTCACTGCCAAGGGCTTGGAGGAAACTGTTGAAGACGGCAAACTTGTTATTAAGAACGAAGGCAAACTGAAGAAGTTCGTAAAGAAATGCTTACAGTTGACCTTTGACGCCAACTTAGCCGCTAAGAAAGGGAAGAAGCTGCTCTATATCACTGAAAGATGCGTATTTGAAAGGACTTTGGAAGGCATGGTGTTGATTGAGATCGCGCCGGGCGTAGATCTTCAGAAGGATATTCTGGATCAGATGGAATTCACTCCGATCATCCCGGCAGGCGGCCCTAGATTGATGCCTGCTGAAATCTTCCAGCCTGTTTGGGGCAACGGCGGCTTAAAGGCTATTTGGGACGCAAAAGTAAAATAGTTTAATAAAGAAAAACAAAACTAAGACTACTCGCTATTTGATGGGTAAGGTCTTGTCTCGCATGTGAAGTACGAAAAGGCTTGGACGGCAAGACAAGAAAGGTTGTCTTGCCGTCCAAGGATCTTAAAAAGCAAGGGTGCAAGGCTTCATATCAAGGGCGGTCAATACAGGTATAACCAATTATCCAACAACGATCAAAAAGTGAAAGTTGATGAACCGGATGTTTGACTATACACCTGAACAATTTGAATTGCAAAAAAAAGTCCGCACTTTTGTGAAAAAGTATATTGATCCAATTGCCAGGGACGTCGACGCTAATGGTGAACTCCCGATGTCGGTTTTGAAAGCGTGGAAGGAAGAAGGATTGGCGTGCCTGGTTGCGCCGAAAGAAGTCGGCGGGCCTGAGCTGGATACTGTAACCTGCGCCATGATTTTGGAAGAGCTTGGCTATGCCGACCTTGGGACAGCCACTGCTTTAGGGGCAAACAACCTTTGCTCATACACGGTCTTATTGGCTGGAAACCCGGAACAGAAGAAAAAGCACTTTGGTCCCCTGCTGGAAGGTAATTATGGCGCTTTTGCCCTGACTGAACCGAACGCCGGATCTGACGCGGGCGCTGTTTCTACCACTGCCAGGCGGGAAGGGAACGAGTATGTTCTGAACGGTACTAAGTGCTTTATTACACAAGGCGGGGTGGCGGCCACCTATATCGTGTTTGCTTCGACGGACAAATGCAAGGGAGCCAAGGGGCTGAGCGCCTTTATAGTAGAGCGCGATCGTCCGGGCTTAAGCGCCGGTAAAGTTGAAGATAAAATGGGAATTCGCGCCTCCAACACGGTGGAATTGATATTGGAAAATGTTAGAATACCTGCTTCGCATTTGCTCGGCAATGAAGGTGACGGTATGAAGCTGGCCATGATGTCGCTGGATTCCGGCCGCTTGATGGTGGCTGCCCAGGCTGTCGGGGTCGCTCAAAGAGCTCTTGATGAATGCGTCGAATATGTAAAAGGGCGCGTGGATAATGGTAAGCCGTTGTCGGCCCAACAGTCGGCAGCGTTCAAACTGGCGGATATGGCCACTGCCGTCGAAGCCGGCAGGCAGCTTGTTTACCGGGGCGCTGTATTAAAAGACGCTCACCAGCCTTATTCGAAGCATTCCGCTATGACAAAACTGTTCTGCACCGATATGGCTATGCAGGTCGCAAGAGATGCCATGGAAATTATGGGCTCTTACGGCTATACCAAAGACGCGTATATTGAAAAGGTTTGGCGTGACGCCAGGATCCTGTCCATTTACGAAGGAACAAACCAGGTTCAGAGGGTCGTTATCGCGGGCGCGCTGCTGAAAGGAACCGGGCACTAAGTGCTGTCAAAGTAGGAGAGTGCTATGGATTTCAATTTAACAGAAGAGCAACAGTTGATTAAAAAAATGGCCCGGGATTACGGCAAGGAGCAACTGGAACCGCAGGCCTCTGAAATAGACCGTTCCGGGCTTTATCCTGCTGAAACAATTAAAGCAATGGCGGCGCTTGACTTTATGGGCATGTTTTTCCCCGTCGAATATGGCGGAGCGGGGGCGGATTTTTTCAGTTACATTTTGATGGTTGAAGAATTGTCCCGCTCCTGCGCTTCAACAGGAGCAATTTTGGCCACACACTGTTCGCTGGCTGCCAACGCAATCTTTGCGTGGGGCAACCAAGAGCAGAAGGAAAAATATTTGCCGGATATGTGTACAGGAGAGAAACTGGGCGGTTTTGCAATGTACGAGCCGGGCGCCGCGCCTGTTGAGGGTCCGGATAAGGTTACGGCCGGCTTTGCCGGAGGTAAATATGTGTTAAGCGGCAAGAAATATTATGTCGTCAACGGCGGCGTAGCCGATGTGTACATTGTTCTTGCTTTAACCAATCCTGACGCGGGTATGAAGGGACTGAGCGCCTTTATAGTCGACGCGGGTACTCCCGGGTTAACCATCAGCAGGCAGATTGAGAAAATGGGTTTGCGCGCTTTGCAGACATCAGAAATAGTGTTTGACAACGTACAGGTGCCCAAGGAAAACCTGCTCGGCGCTGAAAATCAGGGATATGAGATTTATATGGGCATTCTTGCCAACAGCAGTGTGGCAGCTGCCGCGCAAGTCATTGGCATTGCCCAGTCCGCGCTTGACGCATCAATAAACTATGCCAAAGAACGTGTTCAATTTGGCGGACCAATTGCCCGCTTGCAGGCGATACAGTGGATGTTGGCGGAGATGGCCATGAATGTTCACCTGGTCCGGGTGGCGACCTACAGGGTTGCGGCTCTAATTGATGAAGGCAAGCCATATGCCCGGGAAGCGGCTATGACCAGAATGTTTGCGGCAAAAGCCGGTGTAGACGTCTGCATGAATGCGCTGCAAATTCACGGCGGCTATGGTTACGGCAGAGATATGATCGTCGAAAGGCTTTTACGTGATGTGAAAGGCGCAATCATTTTCGACAGTTCCAATGAATATCCGCAGAAGATTATAGCGGGCAGCCTGCTGCGCTGAGCACTTATTTAAATTTCATGAGGCTTACTAGTTGATTAAGAGTGGCTGGCCGCTAAATTGCATCCCCTTAGTTTTTGTTGTGCGCACCGCCATTCTTTATATTAGGTATTTAAGGAGGTGGTTGACGAAAAAACGGCTAAAACTGAATAGGGTGCAAGGATAATGGAGTCGTTCAATGGTAATATCCAAGTGGGACATGCGGTATGCATCCGGTAAGTAAAACATTATAAGGAGGCATTATTCATGGACTTAAAAACTAAAAGATGGCTTGTTTTGATAGCCAGTGTTCTGATCAACCTTTGTATCGGTTCCGGATATGCCTGGAGCGTTTTTGCCAAGCCAATGGTCGCGCATTTATCGTCTGTTACCGGTGTCGCAGTCACTGCCGCTGCAGCGACGCTGGCATTTACCATTTCGAACTTATTCGGTCCTGTCACAATGATCATCGGTGGGAGCGTCCAGGACAAATTTGGTCCGAGATGGGTCATATTTGCCGGGGCTTTCATATTTGGCGGAGGCGTGTTCCTGACCGGTTTTACCACTTCAACCACATGGCTTTACCTGTCATATGGTACTTTGATGGGTCTTGGCATGGGCTTGATTTATTCGTGCACGATTGCCAATACAGTCAAGTTCTTCCCGGATAAAAGGGGCCTGGTGGCAGGCCTGGCAACTGCCGGTTACGGCACGGGCTCGATTGTAGTGCCGCCGCTGGCAAACTCAATGATTAGCAGTATGGGTATCATGGCTACCTTCCGTACACTCGGGATCGCCTATTTTATCATCATCGCAGTTGGTTCATTCTTTGTTATGACAGCGCCCCCAGGTTACAAACCGGAAGGCTGGACCCCCCCTGCCCCCAGTGCCGGTTCGGCAGTTTCGGGTGTTGATAAAACCTGGAAACAAATGCTGGCCGACCCCATTTTTTATGTGCTGTTACTGATGATCATGATCGGCGCCTTTTCCGGTCTGATGATTATCAGCCAGGCTTCTGCAATTGCTCAGGAAACGACTAAAGTAACGGCAGCAGTAGCCGCTGTGGCGGTGAGCATGATTGCCCTGGCCAATACTGGAGGACGATTGTTCTGGGGCTGGGTTTCAGACGTGATTGGACGCTACAATGCCCTTACGATCATGTATATCATCAGCGCAGTGTCAGTCTTTGCATTGACTGCAACTCCCAGCTATTCGCTGTTCGTGGTGGAGGCTATGTTAATAGCCCTGTGCTTCGGCGGTATTATGGGAATCTTTCCTGCTCTTACTGCTGATATGTTCGGACCGAAGAACAACGGGGTCAACTATGGAATTATGTTCAGCGGTTTTGCCATTGCCGCGTATCTTGGTCCGATGACGGCCGCTAGTGTTAGAGCGTCGAGCGGCGGGTACGTAACCGCCTTTATCGTTGCCGCTGTCATCAGCATTGTCGGTATATTGCTGACGCAGGTGGTTAGATCCAAGTCGAAGAAAATGCAGGAAGCTGCCGCTAAGGCATAGTTAATAGCTTTATGTTGCAGAATGTTACCGGTTAATGTATTTTTTTAAAATGCGTATAACCGGAGTCCCAAAAAAATAGTGGTGTCTATGGTTTACTCTGGTAAAAAATAGCAGAAAAAATATATTACTATAGTATTATCTATAGTAATATATTTTAAGATAGTTACTATGGGTAATAGTAATATCAAAAATATTAATATTATTCATTGTATCAATGCCGGGTATCGCCATTGAGGCGTTAGTACCAACCTGAATAATAAAGGTACTATGATAAAATGCATTTTAAGTGGAAAATAATAGTCAAAATGTTTGTGACTTTGTTTATAAATATGATCTATTACAAATTCTCGTTAATTTAGAAACTCACTAGTTGATTAAAAGCGGCCGGTAATTAAAATGCATACCTGAATTACTTTACACGGACCGCTTTACTTAACATTTATTTAAGGGGGGTGGTCGACAAAAACACGGCTAAAACTTAATAGGGTGGAGATCGGAGTTGTTTGAGAAAGTTGCCAAGTAGCAAATAAGGTATGCATTCAGCACATTCTAGACATTATTTAAGGAGGCATTATTTTTTCATGGACTTAAAAACTAAAAGATGGTTTGTTTTGTTAGCCAGCGTTGCTATCAACCTTTGTATCGGCTCTGGTTACGCCTGGAGCGTTTTTGCCAAACCGATGGTCGTTTTATTAGGTTGTACAGCTGCTGCAGCGACGCTGGCATTTACCATTTCGAACTCTTTCGGACCTGTCACCATGATTTTAGGCGGAAGAATGCAGGATAAATTCGGGCCGAAGTGGGTCATTGTTGGCGGAGCCTTCCTGTTTGCCGGCGGTGTTTTCCTCACCGGCTTTACCACGTCGGTGACATGGCTGTATATGTCATACGGTGTTTTAATGGGCTTAGGTATGGGGGCTATTTATTCTTGTACCATAGCCAACACTGTGAAGTTCTTCCCTGATAAAAGGGGTCTTGTTTCCGGTATAGCGACTGCCGGATATGGGGCAGGCTCAATTCTAGTGCCGCCTTTGGCTAACGCGCTGATTGCCAGTCAGGGCATCTTGGCAACTTTCAGGACCTTGGGTATTGCTTACTTTATCATCATTGTTGTAGGATCATTCTTCGTTATGACTGCACCCGCCGGCTACAAGCCGGAAGGCTGGAACCCGCCGGCGCCGACCGCTACCTCGACAGTTTCCGGTGTGGATAAAAGCTGGAACCAAATGCTGGCGGACCCCATGTTTTACGTGTTGTTGATTATGCTTACCGCAGGCGCCTTCGCCGGGTTGATGATTATCAGTCAAGCTTCGCCGATTGCCCAGGAAGTCATTAAAGTGACGCCGGCGGTAGCGGCTGTGGCTGTTAGCATGATAGCTCTGGCCAATACCGCAGGCCGTATCTTCTGGGGCTGGATATCAGACAAAATAGGACGCTACGTTGCGCTTACGATCATGTATATCATCAGCGGAGTAGCTGTGTTTGCTTTGACCGGCATCTCCTCATATGCGGCATTCCTTATAGCAGCAATGCTTGTAGGCCTTTGCTTCGGCGGGATTATGGGGATCTTCCCTGCTCTTACCGCTGATATGTTCGGGCCCAAAAACAACGGTGTCAACTACGGGATTATGTTTTCAGGTTTCGCTATTGCCGGTTTGTTCGGTCCGATGACGGCTGCTACAGTTAAAGCGTCTCACAACGGAGATTACACAATTGCCTTTATCATTGCCGCTTGTTGTAGTGTTTTAGGTATCGTATTGACGCAAGTCGTGCGGTCGAAGACTAAAAAAAATCAGGAGGCTGCTTTAGCGGCTAAGGCATAGCTGGTGGCAGCGTTGTAAAATAGAAGATTTGGCCGGTTGTGTGCCGGTATTTGAAAAAGGATGCTGCCGGAATCACCAGAAAAAATGCTGCCGATGAAGTATCTTTGTGAGAACAGTAAAAATATATTACTATAGTTAATACGCTATAGTAATATATTTTAAGATAACTACTATAGCTTATAGTAATATATAATATAGCTTTGTGGGGATGATAAGTCTAAAATCCCAGTTGAGAAGTGATGAAACCTAATACTTTTGAAGTCGCCAGGAATAATTATTAAAATTATAAAAGCTATGAGAGGAAATAAAATAAAGGTTGCAAGAAGCTTTATTAAGCTCCTGCAACCTTTATTTATTCCTGTTTTTCTTTATATTATAGAGCATAAAAATCTTCTTCAATATAAGGCTTGCGAAGATAGTTATAGGCCGCGCAGGTATTCCGGCCTTAACATATCTGGAGTAGACAGTGCTTTTTCCAGAAGCGAGAGCAGAGCTTGCCTGTCCCGGTTCAGGACACCTTTAAGCGGCAGATAATTTGAGGCGTGATTACTTCTAAAGGTACAGTTTGTAAGAGTCACTTTCTCCAGCATTAATTTAAGTTCCTGAAGATCCTGAATCGGTGTCATCAGTTTAAATTCCCCGCGTTGGACCTGGTCATAAAGAGGCGTACCTTCCACCACCATCAAGGTCAGTGTGCTCAGGTAATCAGGATTAATGGCGCTTATAACAGCTGCTGTTTCTGAAGCATGCTCCTCAGTCAGGTCCGTGCCGCCTAGTCCGCTGATAACTGTGATGGACAATGTTAAACCGGCGTCCTTTAATTTGCGGCAGGCTTCCACCATTTTAGCGGCTGTAACACCTTTTCTGACCAGTCTGAGGATCTTGTCGCTGCCGCTTTCCAGCCCGAAGTAAACGATATCCAGTCCTGCTTCTTTGAGTTCCCTTAATTCTTCCGGCTGTTTTTTCAAAACATCTTGGGCGCCGGCATAGATCCCTATGCGTTCCAATAACGGAAAATCGTTGTATAAACGCTCCATAGTCCTAATCAGGAGTTTGGTATCAAGCGCCAGGGCGTTGCCGTCGGCAAGAAAGATTCTATTAACGTGTTTTTTGTATTTATTAGCCGATATAATATCTGATTCAATTTCCTGCCAGCTTTTTATCCTGAATTTTTTGTCTTTGTAAGCGCTGCAAAAGGTGCAGGTATTGTTAGAGCACCCGACAGATATTTGTAATATCAGACTTGACGCTTCACTTGGCGGACGAAAAATTGCGCCCTCATAACGCATTATAATCACTCCTTAAAAAATGGTCCCTTTTCATACCCCTGTCTCATAGCCGAAATAGTATAGAAGAGTTTTCTTAATATGCGGGCGCGAAATCAATCGCACCCACAGCATTAAGCTGTTATCAGTCACTCCAGGCAACGCCAACGTCTGATTCTGTCGTTCTTTAACGGTCTTGTATTTGGTTTGCCAGCAACTCTGCAATATCCTTCACTTTTACATTGTCGGCTTCCAGGTTGCTTACAGCAGTCTCCAGCATGGTGATGCAGAAGGGGCATGCTGTAGCAATGGTTTCAATATTGCCTTTCTCTAGCAGTTGCTTTGCCCTGGTTTCAAAAATTCTGGCCCCGGGTTTGTCATCCAACCATATACCGCCGCCACCGCCGCCACAGCAGAAGGATTTCTCTCTTGATTTTTCATTTTCTATTAGATTTGCGCCTGCCAGTTCACATAGCTCTCTGGGTTGTTCATAGATACCATTCATTCTACCGTAATAACAGGGATCGTGATAGGTTGTATTTTCCGGATGGGCTGCGGTTTTAATCTTCAGCAGGCCTTTTTCAATTAGTTCCCGCAGGTAAACAGCATGGCTTAAAACCTGGACATCGGGTAACGCATATTCATTTTTCAAGGTATGGTAACAATGTGGACAGGCAGTGATAATAGTATTAAAGGCATACTGGTTTAATACCGAGCAGTTCTTTTCAGCCATTTCCTGGTATAAGTATTCGTCACCTGCTCTTCTGGCCATATGACAGGTACAGCTTTCCTCATTACCCAATATCGCAAAATCAATGCCGCAATACTGCAATAGCTTAACAATTGCTTGTGAAACTTTTATATTTCTATCTATCAGGGCGCCTGTACAGCCAACCCAAAAAAGCACATCAAACTGTTTCTTTTCAGCTGCAACAGGCACATCCAGACCTTTGGCCCAGTCCAGTCGCGAACGGGTGGCTGCATTCCAGGGATGCCCGCGTCTTTGTAAACTCATTAACGCGCCCTGCCAGGTTTGGGGCATGTTACCTAAGGCCATCACCTGGTAACGTCTTAAATCAATAATCTTTTCAACAGGGTTGGACAGAACAGGGCATTTTTGCTGGCACGCCCCGCAGGTGGTGCAGGCCCATAATTCTTCCTCTGTGATGATGTCTCCTACCAGGGCGGTTTCGGAGTTGCTGATTTTCTGCATTTTTTCCATAATTGTCCGCGGTGAGAGTGCTTTACCACTATTAAAAGCAGGACAGTTAATTTCACACTGTCCCGCGCTTACGCAGGCATCAATGGAAATAAGTTGCGTTCTAGTAAAGCCGCTCAAATTTTCCGTTCCGAAGTAATCTTCCGATAGTTCAATTTCCCTTAAGCGGCCTGGAGCTTGCAATGCCTGGTGAAATAAATTTAGTGGAACCAGCGCAATATGGGACAACTTTGTCCAGGCCAGGGCTGTTATTGTTAAAAAGGAAATAAACATGTGTGTCCACCAGGACAGGACATGCGCCGTAGTTGCAGCCTCCCGGCCAAGTGGCTCCACCAATTTTACTACCGGGTAAACCGGGAAGGCCCAAAACTGCCACCCGTAATTATCTCCGGTATTTATCGCCAACCTGCTTCCCTCGACTAAAAACCCGGTAATTAGGACCAGAAAGGGTAATACCAGCGACAGTAAGGTTTTAATATTGTTCTCACCGTTAGCCGTTTTTAACATATAACGACGTAAAAACAACAGCACGATGCCTATCATGGCAAGCAGCCCTGCGGTATTAAGAATTAATTTAAAGGTAACAAACGTATTTCCGAATAGAAAATGGCCAATATGGCTGTCTATCATCAAAGTACAGGTTCCCAAAAAAAGGATGATAAAACCATAAAAAACAAAAATATGCATGATACCCCAGGTTTTTTGATCATCCAATAAGCGCTGGCTAAGCATATTACGGAGCAGTTGGAGGGTCTGGTCCTTCCAGTTAATGCTTGCTTTTTCCTCTTGCCCAGAGCGCCACCTAACTATCTTAAAGTGATAAAGGTAGCCTAAAATTGCTATCACCAGGGCGCCTAGCAAATAAGTTACCCATCCTGATTCTATTCCCCAAAATAACTCTCGTGAAAGCACTTTATCCTCCTAACTATAATGTCCCTTAATATTATTAATCGTTTTGATGCGCAGCATTTATGCTTTCCCTTAATTTCTGTATGAAGTTATTGAGGTTATCAAGATATGTGGTGATGTCGATCCAACCATAATTGTCGTCATAAACCAAAAAACTATTGGATGTTTCAGTAATTCGTTTATTAATGAATTCACCCACTTGCATCACCTACCACCTTTTATTAATGTTTTTGATAGCCGTTTGTGTCAATAGTGGCTGGGATTTTCTTCATGACGCCAATAGTTTTTTGCACTCTTCAGTGAGGAGAGGCACCACCTCAAACAAATCGCCAACGATGCCGTAGTCCGCTACCTTAAAGATGTCCGCCTCGGGATCCTTGTTAATGGCCACGATGCATT